>DAIDAU010000412.1 GCA_027310465.1 Rhodocyclaceae bacterium | reverse complement strand
CCTTCGCTTCGCCGCCGAACTTCTGCGACAGCACCGTCGTGATCGCCGCCGTCAACGTCGTCTTGCCGTGGTCAACGTGCCCAATCGTGCCCACGTTCACGTGCGGCTTGGTCCGCTCAAACTTGCCTTTTGCCATGATCGCTTCCTTCTAAAGAACGAGTGTTACTTCTTGTTGATGATCGCCTCGGCGACGTTCTTCGGCGCCTCGGTATAGTGCTTGAATTCCATGCTGTAGGTGGCGCGGCCCTGCGACAGCGAACGCAGCGTCGTCGAGTAGCCGAACATCTCGGCCAGCGGCACTTCGGCCTTGATGAGCTTGATGCCGCCGACCTGGTCTTCCATGCCGTGCACGATGCCGCGGCGGCCGGAGAGGTCGCCCATGACGTTGCCCATGTAGTCCTCGGGCGTTTCGACTTCGACGGCCATCATCGGCTCGAGCAGCACGGGGCTGGCCTTGCGCATGGCGTCCTTGAACGCCATCGAGGCGGCCATCTTGAACGCGTTTTCGTTCGAGTCCACGTCGTGGTAGGAACCGTCGAACAGCGTGACCTTGACGTCGACGACCGGGAAGCCCGCCAGCACGCCGTTCGGCAGCGTTTCCTGCAGGCCCTTGTCGACCGCCGGGATGAACTCGCGCGGCACGGTGCCGCCCTTGATGGCGTCGACGAACTCGTAGCCCTTGCCCTGCTCGTTCGGCTCGAGCTTGATCCAGACGTGGCCGTACTGGCCGCGACCGCCGGACTGCTTGACGAACTTGCCTTCCTGCTCGACCGCCTTGCGGATCGCTTCGCGATAGGCCACTTGCGGCGCGCCGATGTTGGCCTCGACGTTGAACTCGCGCTTCATGCGGTCGACGATGATCTCGAGGTGCAGCTCGCCCATGCCGGAGATGATGGTCTGGCCGGACTCCTCGTCGGTGCGCACGCGGAACGATGGGTCTTCCTGCGCCAGGCGATTGAGCGCGATGCCCATCTTCTCCTGGTCGCTCTTGGTCTTCGGCTCGACGGCGATGTGGATCACCGGCTCGGGGAACTCCATGCGCTCCAGCGTGATGACGTGCTGCGGATCGCACAGCGTTTCGCCGGTGGTCGCCTCCTTGAGGCCCACCGCGGCGGCGATGTCGCCGGCGCAGACTTCCTTGATTTCGTCGCGCTGGTTGGCGTGCATCTGCAGGATCCGGCCGACGCGCTCCTTGCGCCCCTTCACCGGGTTGTAGATGGTGTCGCCCGAATTGATGACGCCGGAATAGACGCGGAAGAAGGTCAGCTGGCCGACGAACGGGTCGGTCATGATCTTGAACGCCAGCGCGGAGAACGGCTCCTTGTCGTCGGCCTTGCGCTCGCCTTCGGTTTCGTTCTCGAGGATACCCTTGACCGGCGGGATGTCGGTCGGCGCCGGCATCAACTCGATGACGGCGTCGAGCATCGCCTGCACGCCCTTGTTCTTGAACGCGGAGCCGCACAGCATCGGCACGATCTCGCTGGCGATGGTGCGCTGGCGCAGCGCCTTCTTGATCTCTTCCTCGGAGAGGTCGCCCTCTTCGAGATACTTGTTCATCAGTTCCTCGTTGGCTTCGGCAGCGGCTTCGAGCATCTTCTCGCGCCATTCCTTGGCGGTCTCGACGAGATCGGCCGGGATGTCGCCGTAGGTGAACTTGTTGCCTTGCGAGGCCTCATCCCAGACGATGGCCTTCATCTTGATCAGGTCGACCACGCCCTCGAACTTGTCCTCGGCGCCGATCGGGATCTGGATCGGAATCGGGTTGGCCTTGAGGCGCTCGCGCATCTGGTCGTGCACCTTGAAGAAGTTGGCGCCGGTGCGGTCCATCTTGTTCACGAAGGCCAGGCGCGGCACGCCGTACTTGTTGGCCTGGCGCCAGACGGTTTCGGACTGCGGCTGCACGCCGCCGACCGCGCAATACACCATGCAGGCGCCGTCGAGCACGCGCATCGAGCGCTCCACCTCGATGGTGAAGTCGACGTGTCCCGGGGTGTCGATGATGTTGATGCGGTGCTCTGGGTAGTTGCCGCCCATGCCCTTCCAGAAGCAGGTCGTGGCGGCCGACGTGATGGTGATGCCGCGCTCCTGCTCCTGCTCCATCCAGTCCATCGTCGCGGCGCCGTCATGCACCTCGCCGATCTTGTGATTGACGCCGGTGTAGAAGAGGATGCGCTCGGTCGTGGTGGTCTTGCCGGCGTCGATGTGCGCCGAGATGCCGATATTGCGATAGCGCTCGATGGGTGTCTTGCGGGCCACTTTGGATACCTGCCTTATCTAAACCAAACCGCCTTGGGCCTCAGCAGAACGCTGAGGCACCAGGGCGGCAATGAAGAAATCCGCGCGGGCCAGCCGCGCGGTAACGAAAATCAGAAACGGAAGTGCGAGAAAGCCTTGTTGGCCTCGGCCATGCGGTGAACTTCCTCGCGCTTCTTCATCGCCGCGCCGCGGCCTTCTGCGGCTTCGAGCAATTCGCCGGCCAGGCGCTGGCCCATCGACTTCTCGGAACGCTTGCGCGCGGCTTCGCGCAGCCAGCGCATCGACAGCGCCATGCGGCGGGAGGGGCGCACTTCAACCGGTACTTGGTAGTTGGCACCGCCGACGCGACGGCTCTTGACCTCGACGATCGGCTTGACGTTGTTGATCGCCTGGCCAAAGACTTCGAGCGGATCCTTGCCGCTCTTGGACTTGATCTGGTCGAAGGCGCCGTAGATGATGCGCTCGGCGACCGACTTCTTGCCGGAGGTCATCAGGACATTGACGAACTTGGAGACATCGACGGAGCCGAACTTGGGATCCGGCAGGATGTCACGCTTGGGAACTTCGCGACGACGGGGCATGGTGACTCCTTAAGCCTTCTTCGGGCGCTTGGCGCCGTACTTCGAACGAGCCTGCTTGCGGTCCTTGACGCCTTGCGTGTCGAGGCTGCCGCGCACGATGTGGTAGCGCACGCCCGGCAGGTCCTTGACGCGACCGCCGCGGATCAGCACGACCGAGTGCTCCTGCAGGTTGTGGCCTTCGCCGCCGATGTACGAAATGACTTCGAAGCCGTTGGTGAGGCGCACCTTGGCAACCTTACGCAGAGCCGAGTTCGGCTTCTTCGGCGTCGTCGTGTAGACGCGGGTGCAGACGCCGCGCTTGGCCGGGCAGTTCGCCAGGGCAGGCACCTTGCTCTTGCTCACCGGGGCCTGGCGGCCCTTGCGCACGAGTTGATTTATGGTTGGCATGTCAAATGTTCCAAAGTTGCGGCCCCCTGCCGGGAGCAAAAAGAGGCCGGATTATAGAGAGCGTTGGAATCCCCGTCAACCGGCCGGCTGCTGCTCCGCTTCCACCGTCGTCCCTTCGGCGGCCGGCAGTTCGAAAGCGCCTTCCGCCATATCCTGGCCGGTCGACTGGGCGCGACGCGCGCGATGGTACGCGAGGCCCGTGCCCGCCGGGATCAGGCGGCCGACGATGACGTTCTCCTTGAGGCCGCGCAGCTCGTCGCGCTTACCCATGATGGCCGCCTCGGTCAGCACGCGCGTGGTCTCCTGGAAGGAGGCCGCGGAGATGAAGGAGTCGGTCGACAGGCTGGCCTTGGTGATGCCGAGCAGGATGTCGATGAAGGTCGCCGGACGCTTGCCTTCGGCGATGAGCTTGTCGTTCTCGTCCAGCACTTCGGCGCGCTCGACCTGCTCTTCGAGCAGGAACCTGGACTCGCCCGGCTCGGAGATCACGACGCGGCGCAGCATCTGGCGCACGATCACCTCGATGTGCTTGTCGTTGATCTTCACGCCCTGCAGGCGATAGACGTCCTGCACTTCGTCGATGACGTAGCGCGCCAGTTCCTCGATGCCCTTGAGGCGGAGGATGTCGTGCGGATCGACCGGACCGTCCACGATCACCTCCCCCTTGTTCACGACCTGGCCGTCGTGGGCCATGACGTGCTTGTCCTTCGGGATCAGGTACTCGTGCGCAGTGCCCGCATTTGTCCCCGTGTCCGGCTCGGTGATGATCAGGCGCTGCTTGCCCTTGGTGTCCTTGCCGAACGAGACGGTGCCAGTGACTTCCGCCAGCATGCCGGCGTCCTTCGGGGAACGCGCTTCGAACAGCTCGGCCACGCGCGGCAGACCGCCCGTGATGTCGCGGGTCTTGGCCGATTCCTGCGGGATGCGGGCAAGAATGTCGCCGACGCTGACCGGCTGGCCGTCCTTCACCGTGATGATCGAGCCGACGTGGAAGGTGATCGTCACCGAGTGGTCGGTGCCGTGGATCTTGATTTCCTGGCCGGCTTCGTCGAGCAGCTTGACCTGCGGACGCAGGCCCTTGGTGGCGGACTTGGTGCCGCGCTTCGGATCGATGACGACGAGGGTCGACAGGCCGGTGACGTCGTCGACCTGCTTCGCGACCGTCGCGCCTTCCTCGACGTGCTCGAACTTCACCGTGCCGGCGTACTCCGTCACGATCGGACGGGTGTGCGGGTCCCAGGTGGCGAGGATGGCGCCGGCCTTGACGGTGTTGCCGTCGTCGCCGTTCAGCGTGGCGCCGTAGGGCACCTTGTGGCGCTCGCGCTCGCGGCCGTTGTCGTCGGTGATGAAGACTTCGCCGGAACGCGCGATGACGACCTTCTCGCCCTTCGGGTTGGTGACGTAGCGCATGGTCGCCGAGAAGCGCAGGATGCCGGCGCTCTTGGCTTCGACCTGGCTCTGCGCCGCGGCACGGGAAGCGGCGCCGCCGACGTGGAAGGTACGCATCGTCAGCTACGTGCCGGGTTCGCCGATCGACTGGGCAGCGATGACGCCCACCGCTTCGCCGGCGTTCACCAGCATGCCGCGGCCGAGGTCGCGGCCGTAGCACTTGGCGCACAAGCCGTAGCGCGTCTCGCAGGACAGCGGCGTGCGTACGCGCACTTCGTCGATGCCCAGCGCTTCGATGTTATCCACCGCGTCTTCGTCGAGCAGCGAGCCCGCGGCGTAGAGAACGTCCTGCGTGTCGGGATGGAGCACGTCCGCGGCAGCGACGCGGCCGAGGATGCGCTCGCGCAGGGCTTCGATCACTTCACCGCCCTCGACCAGCGCCTTCATGGCGAAGCCGTTGGCGGTGCCGCAATCGTCCTCGGTGACGACGAGGTCTTGCGTGACGTCGACCAGGCGGCGCGTCAGGTAACCGGAGTTCGCGGTCTTCAACGCCGTGTCGGCCAGGCCCTTGCGGGCGCCGTGCGTCGAGATGAAGTATTGCAGAACGTTGAGGCCTTCGCGGAAGTTCGTCGTGATCGGCGTCTCGATGATGGAGCCGTCCGGCTTCGCCATCAGGCCCCGCATGCCGGCCAGCTGGCGGATCTGCGCGGCGGAGCCGCGGGCGCCGGAGTCGGCCATCATGTAGATCGAGTTGAAGGATTCCTGGCTGACCTGCTTGCCGTCGGCAGCGGTGACCTTCTGGTGGGCGAGCTGGTCCATCATCGCCTTGGCGACCTGGTCGCCGGCGCGGCCCCAGATATCCACCACCTTGTTGTAGCGCTCGCCGACAGTGACGAGCCCGGACGTGTATTGCCGCTCGATCTCCTTCACTTCGCTCTCGGCCGCCTCGATGATGCTGTGCTTCTGGTCGGGCACCAGCATGTCGCCGATGGCGATCGAGATGCCGCCGCGCGTGGCTAGGCGGAAGCCCGACTGCATCAGCTGGTCGGCGAACACCACCGTGTCCTTGAGGCCGCAGCGGCGGAAGCTCTCGTCGATGAGCTTGGAGATTTCCTTCTTCTTGAGCGCCTTGTCGATCGACTTGAACGGCAGCCCCTTCGGCAGGATCTCGGACAGGATGGCGCGGCCGGCCGTGGTCGAGTAGCGCGTGATCTTTTCGACCCATGCGCTGTCGTCGGCGTTGCGCTCGTATTCCTTGATGCGCACCGAGACGCGCGCGTGCAGGTCGCACTGGCGGCTATTCACGGCGCGCAGCACTTCGGCGATGTCGGTGAAGGCCATGCCGGAGCCCTTGGCCGATACATTCTCGCGCGTGGCGTAGTAGAGGCCCAGCACCACGTCCTGCGACGGCACGATGATCGGCTGGCCGTTGGCGGGCGAGAGCACGTTGTTGGAGGCGAGCATCATGGTGCGCGCTTCCATCTGGGCTTCCAGAGAAAGCGGAACGTGGACGGCCATCTGGTCGCCGTCGAAGTCGGCGTTGAACGCCGTACAGACGAGCGGGTGCAGCTGGATCGCCTTTCCTTCGATCAGGGTCGGCTCAAAGGCCTGGATGCCGAGGCGGTGCAGCGTCGGCGCGCGGTTCAGCAGCACCGGATGCTCGCGGATGACTTCTTCCAGGATGTCCCAGACGACGACGGTTTCGGCTTCCACTTCCTTCTTGGCAGCCTTGATCGTCGAGGCGATGCCCATCTTCTCGAGACGCTCGAAGATGAAGGGCTTGAACAGCTCCAGCGCCATCTTCTTCGGCAGGCCGCACTGGTGCAGCTTGAGCTGCGGGCCCACCACGATGACCGAACGGCCCGAGTAGTCGACGCGCTTGCCCAGCAGGTTCTGGCGGAAGCGGCCCGACTTGCCCTTGATCATGTCGGCCAGCGACTTGAGCGGACGCTTGTTGGCGCCCGTCATGGCCTTGCCGCGGCGGCCGTTGTCAAGCAGCGAGTCGACGGCTTCCTGCAGCATGCGCTTCTCGTTGCGCACGATGATGTCCGGCGCCTTCAGTTCCAGCAGGCGCTTGAGGCGGTTGTTGCGGTTGATGACGCGGCGATAGAGGTCGTTCAAGTCGGAGGTCGCGAAGCGGCCGCCGTCCAGCGGCACCAGCGGACGCAGGTCCGGCGGCAGCACCGGCAGCACTTCGAGCACCATCCACTCCGGCTTGATGCCGGAGGCGAGGAATCCCTCGAGCACCTTGAGGCGCTTGGCGTACTTCTTGATCTTGGCTTCGGAGCCGGTGGCTTCGAGTTCCTTGCGGATGGTCTCGACTTCGTGCGGCAAGTCGATGGTGCGCAGCAGTTCGCGCACGCCCTCGGCGCCCATCACGGCGGAGAACTCGTCGCCGTACTCTTCGACCTTGGCCAGGTAGTCGTCTTCGGTCAGCAACTGGGCGCGCGTCAGCGGCGTCATGCCGGGGTCGACCACGACGAAGGCTTCGAAGTAGAGCACGCGCTCGATGTCGCGCAGCGTCATGTCGAGCACCATGCCGAGACGGCTCGGCAGGCTCTTCAGGAACCAGATGTGGGCGACCGGCGAGGCCAGCTCGATGTGGCCCATG
>DAIDAU010000389.1 GCA_027310465.1 Rhodocyclaceae bacterium | reverse complement strand
GTGCTGCTCGACGGCAAGTCGCTCGCCGGCGTGCCGCCCGAGCGGCGTCCGCTGCACACGGTGTTCCAGAGCTACGCGCTGTTTCCGCACATGACGGTCGCCGGCAACGTCGCCTTTCCGCTCGAGATGGCCGGCCGTTCCCGCAACGAGATCGCGCGGCGCGTCAGTGAGACGCTGGCGCTGGTGCACCTCACCGACAAGGCCGGCCAGTTTCCTCTCGAACTGTCGGGCGGCCAGAAGCAGCGCGTGGCGCTGGCGCGCGGCCTGGTCAACAAGCCGCGCCTGCTGCTGCTCGACGAGCCGCTCGGCGCGCTCGACGCCAAGCTGCGCGTCGAGATGCAGGTCGAGTTGATCGCCTTGCAGCGCGAAGTGGGCATCACCTTCGTCTTCGTCACGCATTCGCAGCAGGAGGCGCTCGCGCTGTCGCACCGCATCGGCGTGATGCGCGAGGGCCGCATCGAGCAGTGCGACGAGCCCGACAAGCTCTACACCGCGCCCGCCAACCGCTTCGTCGCCGACTTCGTAGGGCGCATCAATCTGATCGACGTCGAGGTGCTGGCGTCGTCGAAGGTGCTGCTGAAGCTGCATTCCGCCGGCCTCGGCGAGATCGCCGCCACCGACTTGCGGCCGATCAAGGCCGGCGAGCGCGGCGTGTTTGCGCTGCGGCCCGAATTGATCCGCGTCTTCGGCCGCCTCGAGGCCGCCGACCTCAAGAACCGCTTCGAGGGCCGCGTCAAGGAACTGCTCTACCTCGGCGACGTCACGCTCTACAAGGTCGAACTCGCGAACGGCTTCATCATCGAAGCGCTGATGCCGAACGCCGCCTCGGGCCGCGCCAAGTTCCACGAGGTCGGCGACCCGGTCGCCGTCTGCTGGCGGCAGGATGCGGGCGTCTATCTGCGATCATGAGCGATACGCGCACCCTCCCGGCCGACAGGACCAAATGGGTGGTGACGCTGCCGCCGACGCTGTTCCTGATCGCCTTCTTCCTGCTGCCGGCGCTGATCGTCGTAGCGGCCAGCCTGCGCGAGCCCGGCGAGTTCGGCGGCCTCGCGCCCTGGCCCGCGCATTCGCTCGACGCCTACCGCTTCCTGTTTCGCGACGTCATCTACGTCGAGATTTTCGCGCGCTCGTTCTTCGTCGCGCTGCTGACGACGCTGCTGTGCATCGTCGCCGCCTATCCGCTCGCCTGGCTGATCGCGCGCAGTCCCGCCCGGCGGCGCGACCTGCTGGTACTGCTGGTGATCCTGCCGTTCGCCTCGAACTTCCTGGTGCGCATCTACGCCTGGATCATGATCCTCGGCCCGGCCGGGCTGCTCTACTCGCCGTTCGCGGTGATCGCCGGCATGGTCTACGTCCATTTGCCGTTAATGATCCTGCCGCTCTACACCAATCTCGAGAAGCACGACCCGGCCCTGCTCGAGGCTGCGCAAGACCTGGGCGCCAGCGCCTGGACGCGCTTCTGGCGCGTGACCTTTCCGCTCTCGCTGCCCGGCATCTTCTCGGGCTCGGCGCTGGTGTTCATCCCCGTGCTCGGCATGTTCGCCGTGCCCGAACTGCTCGGCGGCACCGGCGACATCCTCATCGGCAACCTGATCAAGCAGCAGTTCCTCGAGGATCGCGACTGGCCGCTCGGCTCGGCGCTGTCGATCCTGCTGACGATCGCGGTCCTCGCCCTGGCGGCGCTGGCGACCTGGGGCGCGAAGCGCGGCCTGCACGGCACGGAGGCCGTGTCATGACGTCGCGGCATTGGCTGTGGGCGGCGGCGCTGGCGACCTACGCCTTCCTCTACGTGCCGCTGGCGGCCGTCGTGCTGTTCTCCTTCAACGACTCGCAGCTGAACGCGCAGTGGGTCGGCTTCACGCTGTCCTGGTACCACAAGCTGGTCCACGATCCCGAGATGCTCGGTGCCGCCTTCAACTCGCTGATGATCGCCGTGCTGTCGTCGACGATCGCCACCGTCCTCGGCGCCATGGCGGGACTCGCGATGCAGCGCTACCGCTACCGCTGGCTGCCGGCGCTGGTGCTCACGCCCGTCGCGATGCCGGAAATCCTGCTCGGCGTGTCGCTGCTGCTGTTCTTCCGCCAGGTGCTGGACCTCACGCTCGGCTTCGTCTCGATCCTGATCGCCCACATCACCTTCTCGATCGGCTTCGTCGCCGTGATCGTGCGCTCGCGCCTCGCGGGCATGGACGAGAGCATCTTCGAGGCGGCGCGCGACCTCGGCGCCACGCCGTGGCAGACCTTTCGCCGCATCACGCTGCCGCTGATCCTGCCCGCGCTGGTGGCGGGATACCTGATGAGCTTCACGCTCTCGATCGACGATTTCGTCATCACCTTCTTCGTCGCCGGCGTCGGCGTCACCACCCTACCGCTGCAGATCTACTCGATGATCAAGGTCGCCGTGACGCCCGAGGTCAATGCCGTGTCGACGCTGCTGATGGGAGTGACGCTGACCCTGGTGTTCCTCGCCTCGCGCTTCGCGCCCGACGTGCTGAAGGCCCGGGAAGCGTAGCGTCAGCCGCAGGCCAAGAGCTGGCCGCCGCCCGATCGTACCGAGAACTCGCCTTGGATGACGGCTCCCACTTGAATCTCCACCACGGCATATTCGACGTTGCAGTGGGCCCGTGCCGTCGCATATATCTTGACCGAGTCCTTCGCCTTGACGTGGCCGGTAACGGCGCCATGGAGAATGAGGTCGGTCACCTCGACGACTCCATCCACGCTGCCGTTCAGCCCGATGACGAGCGTCGCGGGCTCGCCTTCGACAGCACGCACATTGCCTCTGACCTCCCCGTCTATCCGCAGATTGCCGGAGAAGACGATGTCGCCGGCAACGACCATTCCCGCCGCGACCAAGTTGGTGGCGTGGCCTGTGTGCTTCTCGTCAAGCCCGCGAAGCGACGCGTTGGGGCCCATAGGCGGAAAGCCCGGTCTCTCGACGTCTTTCCGTCGTCAATCCAGCCGAGGATCCCAATTGGGCTTGGAATCCAGAGCCGGGATCGTCATATCGACCTGAACGACGGCGTCGCTGGTCGCATTGGCTTCCACGATCATCGAGCTGACGAATGAAACAAGGAGCATGACGGTAATCAGGGCAGCCGCGGACTTCATGCCAGAGCCTTTGAAAATTCAGTGTGCGCAGAATGTGGCCCAGCGTTCGGGTTTTCGGTAGTGTCGTGAACCAGCGACAGCGGTGACGACGCTTACGCCGGGAAGCAGCCAGTCCGCCTAACGCGCTTAACAGACGTTCAACTTTATACTTCGCAGATGTCCATTGTCATGATGGCGGAGATGAAACCTCTGACACCGACAAGAAGGTTACGATCATTGCCGGCGGCTCGTTCGGTAGCGCGGGAACGGCCTACTCCAAAATGCGACCAGCCATCAAGCAAGGCTTCGCTAGGAGATACGGTTCTTAAGTGGTTGCCGCTGGTCGCGACGCTAGCAACCCTGGCCGGTGGCGCCTGGGCCTACTACCAGTTCGTCCTGGGCGGCTTAAGCGACTGGATGGTGAATCTGGAAGTGGCGACGGACGTATTGCCCTACGGCAAAGACACTCGTCTGCTGGTGGTCCACGTCAAGTCGAAGAATCCCCGGCCCATTGAGCTTGACGTCGACAAGTCGAACGGTAGCTTTACCCTCACCGTCCGGAGCGTGCCTGATGGCCTGAAGCCCAATTCGACGATTACGACCGACGACGGCAACCTGCTTGCGACACGCGACCTCATGCCAGACGATGGTTACCTGTTTCTCCCGGACGCCGAGTTTGATGATGTAGTCGGCGTGATAGTACCGACTGGCGCCACCGTCGCGATAAGCGCGCGGCTCTCGCGTGGTGACGATGAGGTGGTCGCCGATAGATTCGTGCGGGTGCAATAACGTGACCGATACACCGATATCCAAGACTTCCCCAAGGGTTCCGTGGGTTCATGATCTGGACGATTGGACGAACGCGTTTGCCCAAGTGGGTAAGCTGCTCAAGATCGGCTGGTTTGGCAGGTTCTCGCTCGGACTCGTTGCGGCCTTGCTGTTAACGGCTGCGGCCCACGCCGACGACGTCCTGCACCTCTACAACTGGAACAACTACATCAGCGACGAAACCATGGCGCGCTTCGAGCGATCGTGCCATTGCCGCGTCAAGCAGGACTACTACTCGGACAACGAGGAGATGCTGGCCAAGCTCGATGCCGGCGCCGTCGGCTACGACCTCCTGGTGCCGACGGGCAACGCCGTCGAGTCGCTGATCCGCCGCAACGCGCTGCGTCCGCTCGACAGGGCCCTGCTGCCGCATCTCGCGAACGAGAAGCCGGCGTTCATGAACCTCTGGTTCGATCCCGGCAACCGCTACTCGGTGCCCTATGCGACGACGATCACGCTGATCGGCTACAACGTCGAGAAGATCCGCGAGTTCGGCCTGCCGACGGACACCTGGGCGCTGATCTTCGACCCGCGCTATCTCGAGAAGATCAAGGGCCGCGTCACCGTGCTCAACAGCCAGCGCGAGCTGATGGCGGCGGCGATGAAGTATCTCGGTTACTCGGTGCAGGACCGCGACCTCGCCCACTGGGAGCAGGCCAAGCAGCTGATCCTGCGCGCCAAGCCTTACTGGGCGACGTTCTCCAACAGCACCTACATCAAGGACCTGGCGATCGGCAACATCTGGGTGGCCCACGGCTACTCCAACGATATGTTCCGGGCACGCGAGGACGCCAAGGCCGCCCACCGCCCTTTCACCATCGCCTTCGAGACGCCCAAGGAGGGCGCCGTACTGGCGATCGACGGCTTCGTGCTGCACAAGTCGGGCGCGCATCCTGAGCTGGCGCACAGGTTCATCGACTTCATGCTCGACGGCGCCAACGCCGCCGACGTCTCGAACCTGATCGGCGCCGGCAACCCCAACGCCGCGGCGATGGCGCACATCCGGCCGGCGATCGCCGCCGAACCCGGCATCTTTCCGTCGTCCGCGACGCTGGCCCGCCTCGAGATGCTGCGGGACTTCGATCCCAGGATGCGCCGCGCCCTGTCGCGAATGTGGACGGAGATCAAGGTCCACTGAGGCCGGCCTTGCATATAATCCGGCCCATCTTTCCCGGCCCGGACCCGCCACCATGAAAGACAAGAGTATCGCCCCGACGCAGCGCGAGCGGATCATGCGCGAGGACGACTTCATCGTCTCCAAGACCGATCCCAAAGGCATCATCACCTACTGCAACCCGATCTTCATCGAGTTCTCGGGCTACAGCGAGGAAGAGCTGCTCGGCACGCAGCACAACATCATCCGGCATCCCGACATGCCGCGCGCGGCCTTCAAGCTCGTCTGGGACACCATCCAGGCCGGCAAGGAAGTCTTCGCCTACGTCAAGAACATGTCGAAGGACGGCGGCTTCTACTGGGTGTTCACGCACATCACGCCGGACCTCGGTCCGCGCGGCGACATCGTCGGCTACACCTCGGTGCGCCGCTGTCCCAAGCGCGAGGCGCTCGAGAAGGTGGCACCGGTGTACCGCAAGATGCTGGACGCGGAAAAGGCCGCCGGCGCGCGCGACGCGATCGCGGCGGGCACGGCCGTGCTCGTCGACCTGTTGAAGCAGACTGGGATGTCCTATGAAGAACTCGTCTTCTCGCTCTAAGCGGCACATCGTCGCCGCGGGGCTCATCGCGCTGGGAGGCGGGCTGGCGTTCTGGACGCCGTGGGCCGCCCTGCCTGCCCTGCTGCTGGCCGTCATCGCGTTGCTGCTGCCGCAGGGCGGCAGCTCCTCGCTGCAAGGGCTCAACGAACTGCTGGCCCACAGCCGCGACGGCGAGCTGGTGGGCCGCCTCGCGCACACCGTGCAGGAGCCGACGCTCGAGGCCATCCGCATCAACCTCAACTCGGTGCTCGACCAGACCGAGACCGCCTTCCGCGAGATCCTCGGCGGCATGCAGGCCGTCTCGGACGGCCATACCTGGCGGCGCCTGCAGACCACGGGCCTGCACGGCACCTTCAAGAGCGTGCTGGCGCAGGTGCAGACGATGATCGACCAGCTCAACGCCGCGCAGGAATCGGTGGCGCGCGAATCGCTGCTGTCGCGCATCTTCCTGCGCTCCGAGCGCGGCCTGTCGCTGGCGATCGAGCACGTCGGCCATTCGCTGGGCGAGGTCGCCGAGCATTCGTCGAAGTCCGAGTCGCTGTCGAACGACTACGCGCAGGCGGCCCAGCACATGTCGAGCGCCGCCGACGACATGTCGGGGGCCCTGGGCCGCGCGATGTCGGCGGCCGAGAGCAGCGGCCAGGCGCTGGGCGACCTGTCGGCCAAGGCGGACACGATCAAGAGCCTCACCGGGCACATCGACGTCATCGCCAAGCAGACCAACCTGCTGGCGCTCAACGCCGCCATCGAGGCGGCGCGCGCCGGCGAGGCGGGACGCGGCTTCGCCGTGGTGGCCGACGAGGTGCGCAAGCTGGCCGACCAGGCGCAGAAGGCCGCGGAGGAGATCGCCGCCGCGATCGCGGCGATGACCGACGCCATGCACGGCGTGCTCGGCCAGATGGAGGACCTCGGCACTTCGATGTCGGGGGCGCGCAGCACCGCCGACGAATTCCGCCAGCAGCTTTCGGGCTCGGCCGAGTCGGCCGGCGTGGTGGGCAAGCTCGCCTCGACGATCGGCGAAGGCGTGCGCTCGATGGAGGCGTCGATGCGCCTGGTGGCGTTCGCGCAGCGCGCGCGCACCGACGTCACGTCCATCCTCTACGGCAAGGACGTCGAGATCAGCCGGCTGTCCGACCTGGAGCAGAAGGCGCTCGCCATCGCCGGCGCGCACAACTGGGTGCGGGGCAGCGCCGACCGCGAAGCGCTGATCGAGATCTACGACAAGCTGTTCGAGAACATCGAGCAGCAGATGCACTGAGGCGGGGCGCAGCGTCCCCTCGCTTCGTGGGGACAATCGGAGCGGCCGGCGCCTTGAGCTAAACTACGCGCTGCCAATTTCGACCCCGCCCGCCATGCCCAGCCCATCCATCGAACTCGTCTGCCCGGCCGGCGGCCTGCCCGCCCTCAAGGCCGCCGTCGACAACGGCGCCGACTGCGTCTATACGGGCTTCAAGGACGACACCAACGCGCGCAACTTCAACGGCCTCAACTTCGACGACAACAGCCTGCGCGAAGGCGTCCGCTACGCGCACGACCGCTCTGTCCGCGTGCTGATCGCCCTCAACACCTATCCGCAGGACGAGAACTGGCCGCGCTGGACCGCCGCCGTCGATAAGGCGGCCGACTTCGGCGCCGACGCCATCATCCTCGCCGACATCGGCCTGATGGACTACGCGCACCGCAAGCATCCGAAGCTGCGGCTGCACTTGTCGGTGCAGGGCTCCGCCACCAGCTACGAGGCGATCAACTTCTACCGCGAGCGCTTCGACGTCCAGCGCGCCGTGCTGCCGCGCGTGCTGTCGCTGGCGCAGGTCGAGCAGGTGGTGAAGAACACGCCGGTCGAGATCGAGGTGTTCGG
>DAIDAU010000371.1 GCA_027310465.1 Rhodocyclaceae bacterium | reverse complement strand
ACGGCTTCAAGGTGTGGTCGCTGGCCGCGCCGAAGCTGTCGGAAGGCGAGATCATCCAGCGCTTCTACGGCGGCATCGAGAAATACACGCCGCAGCTCGTCTCCTGGAACGGCGGCGGCTTCGACCTGCCGGTGCTGCACTTCCGCGGCCTGATCCACGGCGTCGCGGCGCCGCGCTACTGGGACATGGGCGACGGCGACTACCGCGACAGCCGCGACTTCAAGTGGAACAACTACATCGGCCGCTATCACACGCGCCATCTCGACCTGATGGACCTGCTGGCGCTCTACCAGCCGCGCGCCAACGCGCCGCTCGACGAGCTGGCGAAGCTGATGGGCCTGCCCGGCAAGCTCGGCATGGACGGCAGCGCGGTCTGGAGCGCCTGCCTCGCCGGGCAGATCGACGACGTGCGCGACTACTGCGAGACCGACGTCGTCAACACCTATCTCGTCTACCTGCGCTTCCAGCGGATGCGCGGCTGCCTTTCTTCAGATGAGCATGCGCAGGAGGTCGCCTTCGTGCGCGAGCAGATCGCCGGCCTGAAGCAGCCGCATTGGGAGGCCTTTCTCGCAGCCTGGGGGGCGGCGTGATCCTGCTCGCCCTCGAGACCTCGACGCGGCGGATTTCGGCGGCGCTGTGGCAGGACGGCGGCGTGCTTGAGCGCGGCGCCGATTCCGTCACCGGCGGCTCCGCGCTGCTGCTGCCGTGGATCGACGAGCTGCTCGCCGAGGCGGGCATTCCCCGGACCCGGCTGGACGGCGTGGCCTTCGGCGCCGGTCCCGGCAGCTTCACCGGCTTGCGCCTCGCCTGCGGCGTGGCGCAGGGGCTGGCCTTCGGCCTCGACATGCCGGCGCTCGGCGTCACGACGCTCGAAGCGCTCGCGCTGGCGAGCCATGAGCCGCGCGTCTTCGCCTGCATGGACGCGCGCATGAACGAGGTCTACACCGCCGCCTACGAAGTGGCGGGGCGCGAGGTCAGGGAGGTCGAGCCGCCGCGCGTGGCGCCGCCCGAGCTGGTGCGGCCGCCGGCGGGCGAGGGCTGGGTCGGCTGCGGCGACGGCTACGCTTCCTACCCGGCGCGGCTGCCGCCGCTGGCGCGCTTCCGTCCGGAGGCCTTCCCGACGGCCGCCGCCGTGGCGGAACTGGCCGCGCCGCGCCTGGCGCGCGGCGAGGGCGTGGATGCCGCGCTGGCGATGCCGCTCTACGTTCGCGACAAGGTCGCCCTGACGACGGCCGAGCGGCTGGCGCGCGGCGGAATACGGTGAGCGCAGTACTCAAGCCCTGCCTGAAGTACCGGCCGATGCAGCCCGGCGACATCGACGCCATCATGGCGATCGAGGAGATGATCTATCCGTTTCCGTGGACCCGCGGAAACTTCACCGACTCGCTGGCTTCGGGCTACAGCGCCTGGGTCTGCCTGCTGGAAGGCGCGATGGTCGGCTACGCCGTGATGATGCCGGCGGTCGACGAGGCGCACCTGCTCAACATCAGCATCGCCGCCGACCGGCAGCGCGCCGGCCTGGGCGGCGAACTGCTGGAGTTCCTGTTCGCGACGGCGAGGGCGGCGGGAGCGACGCGCATGCTGCTCGAGGTGCGGCCGTCGAATGCCTCCGGCGGCGGGCTCTACCGGCGCTACGGCTTCCGCGAGATCGGGCGGCGGCGCGGCTACTATCCGGCGCACGGCGGCCGCGAGGACGCGCTCGTCATGGAGCGGGCACTGTGAGCCGCGCGCGCCTGCTGCGCGAACTGGGGCTCGGGCCCGTCTGGCGGCTGCGCGAAGCTGCCGGTGCAGCGGCGGACCTGCCGCCGCAGGCGGTGCCGGTCGCCCACGAGGCGCAGCAAGCGGACCCGATGGTCAACGAGCCCGCACAGGCGGAAGCCCCGGCTTCCCGCGCCGCGGCAGCGCCTGACGGCGACCGCGCCAACGCCATTGCGGCCATGGGCTGGGACGAACTGCGCGCGGCGGTTTCCGGATGCCGCGCCTGCGGCCTGTGCCAACAGCGCAAGCAGGCCGTGCTGGGCGTCGGCGACGTCGAGGCCGACTGGCTGTTCGTCGGCGAAGGGCCGGGCGCCGAGGAGGACGAGCGCGGCGAGCCCTTCGTCGGCCAGGCCGGCAAGCTGCTCGACGCCATGCTGGCGGCCATCGATCTCAAGCGCGGCGACGACGTCTACATCGCCAACACCGTGAAGTGCCGGCCGCCCGGCAACCGCACGCCCGAGCCCGAGGAGACCGCGGCGTGCTGGCCTTTCCTGGCGCGCCAGATCGCGCTGCTCCAGCCCAGGCTGATCATCGCCCTGGGCCGTCCGGCGGCGCAGACGCTGCTGCAAGCCGAAGTCAAGATCGGCGCCGCGCGCGGCCGCGTGTTCCAGCACCAGGGCATTCCGCTGATCGTCACCTACCATCCGGCCTACCTGCTGCGCAATCTTCCCGACAAGGCGAAGGCCTGGGAAGACCTCTGCTTCATGCGGGCGACGATGCAAGGGCTGTGAAAGGCCGCTGAGGCTTTTCCGAGCGGTCGCGCCGGGCCGACCGCCGGTCCTTGCCGGGCGTGGCGCCAGCCGGCAAAATCCACGCTGCCCCCCAAGCTCTTCGAGCGCTATCGCCATGGCATCCACCATTCCTAGAACCCTTGCCTGTCTCGCACTGTCCTTCGGATCCTTGTCCGCCTCGGCGGAATCGGCGCCGGCGTCCATCGAGGATCTGCTCGGCACCGAGATCGAGGGCGCCTCGCGCTTCGCGCAGCCCTTGTCGGAGGCGCCGGCGGCCGTCAGCGTGGTATCGGCGGACGACATCCGCCAGTACGGCTTCCGCACCCTGGGCGAAGCGCTGTCCAGCATGCGCGGCGTGTATACGACGAACGAGCGCGATTACACCTACGTCGGCATCCGCGGCTTTGCGCGCCCCGGCGACTACAACACCCGCATGCTGCTGATGACCGACGGCATACGCCGCAACGATCCGCTCTACGACACCGCCAACATCGGCAACGAGGCGCCGGTCGAGATCGAATGGGTCAAGCGGCTGGAGTTCGTGCCGGGCTCGGCTTCGGCGCTGTACGGCGCCAATGCGATCTTCGGCGTCGCCAACGCCGTGCTCTGGTCGGGTGCCGACCTCGACGGCACGCGCGTGCGCGCCGACGTCGGCAGCGACCGCATGGCGCGCCTCAGCGTGCTGTCGGGACGGCGGACCGATGGCGGCAGCGACTGGATGGTCGGGTTGTCGACCTACGGCCGGCGCGGCGGCGACCTCTACCTGGGCCAGTTCGACGACCCGTCGACCAACAACGGCGTCGCGCAAGGCCTCGACGGCGAGCGCTACGTCAAGATGATCGGCAAGCTGAGCATCGGCGATTGGCAGTTCGACGCCGGCCATACGTTCCGCCGCAAGAATGTCCCCACCGCCTACTACGGAACGGTGTTCAACCTGCCGGGCGATTTCGTCACCGACCGCTACAGCTATGCCGACGCCAGCTACGCCAAGTCGTTCGCCGACGACTGGAACGTGAACCTGCGCTTGCGCTGGGCCGAGTACGACTTCGTCGGCCAGTACGTGTTCCCCGATCTCAACCGCGACACCGCCCGTTCCAGCTGGTACGGCTTCGACTACCTGCTGGGCTACGCCGGCTTCAAGGACCACAAGCTGCTGATCGGCGGCGAGGCGCAGGACGACCGGCGCCTCGAGCAAGCCAACTTCGACCTGTCGCCGCGCGTCGTGAATCTCGACGACCATCGCCGCCAGACGCGCTCCGGCGTCTTCGTGCAGGACGAGTGGCGCTTCGCGCCCGCCTGGATCGCCAACTTCGGCGCCCGCGCCGATCGCATCGGCGAGTTCACCACGGCCTCGCCGCGCGCCGCGCTGATCCACCGCCTGACGCCGGCCGCCACGCTGAAGCTCATCTACGGGCGCGCCTTCCGCCCGCCCAACGTCTACGAGCGCTTCTATACCGACGGCAGCACGCAGGAAGCGAATCCGGACCTCAAGCCCGAGCGCATCACGACCGGCGAGCTGGTGGCCGACTATGCCGTGACGCCGGTGCTGCGGCTCTCGGCGAACTACTACCGCTACCGCATCGACGACCTCATCGACGAGATGCAGGACCCGGCCAATCCGGGCATGCAGATCTTCGTCAACCGGCCGCCGATCCATGCGCACGGGCTAGAGCTCGAAACCGAAGCGGCGCTGCGCGACGGCTTCCACCTGAAGGCCAGCGTGGCGCGCCAGCGGGTCGAACAGCCGTTCGGCCCCGTCGTCAATTCGCCGAAATGGCTCGGCAAGCTGCTGTTCGACGGCGCGCTCGGGGCCACGGGCTGGACGCTGGGCCTGAATCTCCAGGCGGTCGACCGCAGGACCTCGGTGTCCGGCGCCGAAGTTCCCGGCAGCGGCGTCGGCAACCTCGTGCTGACCCGCAAGGGAACGCCGGCGGTGGGCACCTGGGCCATCGGCATCTACAACGTCGCGGGACGCCGCTATCTCGATCCGGCTTCGGCGGCGGTCACCGGCGGAACGGTGCCCGAGTACGGCCGCCAGCTGCGCCTGAGCTGGGAACTGGCGCGCTGATGAAGCGCGGCCGCAACCTGCTCCTCGCGGCTCTGGTCGGCGGCACGGCGGCGTGGACGCCGCTGCGCGCCGCCGCGCCGAGCGAGGAGGAGGTCAAGGCAGCGGTCGCCGTCAATGTCCTGCAGTTCGTCAAGTGGCCGGCGGGCGCGCCGGCCGCCGGCCGACCGTTGACGCTCTGCGCCGCGGAATCGGGCGGCATCGCCAAGCTGCTCGCCCGCTTCGGCGGCACGCGGATCGGCGATGCGACGCTGGCGTTCAAGTTCCTCGATCGCCGTCTCGACGGCATCGACGAGTGCCAGGCGATATTCGTCGCCGCCGGCGATCCCTATGCCGTGCTGCGCGTTTCCGCCGCGACGCACGGCAAGCCCATCCTGCTCGTCGCCGAGGGCGACCGCGCCCTGGAGCAGGGCGCCGGCGTGGCGGTGTCGCTGGCCGGAAGCCATGTCGTCATCGACGTCGACCTGGCCGGGCTCAACTCGGCCGGCTTCACGGTCAGTTCGAAACTGCTGCGTCTCGCAAGGACGGTGATCAAATGACGCGTTCCGCTGAAACTCTCGTCGGCCTGCGGCGGCTCACCACGGTCTGGCTGACCGCGGTCTCGCTGATGGGGCTGACGCTCGTCGCCCTGCAGTTCTATCTAGAGCGCAAGGAATTCGCCGAGGCGATGCTGACGGAAACCTCGGCGATCGGCGCCAATGCGGCGGCCGCCCTGGTGTTCGACGATGCCGGCGCGGCGGCGGAAATGCTCTCCGCCTTCCGCGTCTCCGACGAGGTCGTGGAAGCCGCGTTCTACCGCGCGGACGGCAGCCGGCTCACCGAGATCCGTGCGCCGCACGACGCCGGCCGCGCCGAGCTGGGCGCCATCGCACCGCCGCATGGCGAGGAGTTCTCGCTGCGCGAGCTGCGCGTGTCGCTGCCGGTGATGCTCAACGGCAAGGAGGTCGGCACGCTGGCGCTACGCGCCGCGCTGGACCGGCTCTATGTCGAGCTGGCGCGCTTCGCCGGCGGGCTCGCCGCGATCGCCGCCTTCGCCGTCGCCTTCGCTTCGCTGGCGACCCATCGCCTGCGGCAGCGCCTGGCGGAGAAGGAAGTGGCGCGGCGCCGCGCGGAAACCGAGCTGGCGCAATCGCGCGACCAGCTGCGCCAGATGATGCTCCATCGCGAGCACCTGCTCGAGGAGGAGCACAAGCGCATCGCCATCGAGATCCACGACCAGCTCGGGCAGCTGCTCACCGCGGCGATGCTGAACCTGCGGTCGCTGGAGCGCAGCCTCGCGCCGGCCGACGACGTCAAGCGCCAGTTCCAGGAGGTGATCGGCCAGCTCGACGAGTCCTACTACGGCATGAAGAACATCGCCACGCTGCTCTATCCGGCGGTGCTGAAGTTCGGCTTCCGTCCCGCGATCGAGTGGCTGGCCGGCCGCCTGCTCAAGGTCGCCGGCATCCACTGGCACCTCGAGGTCGAGGATCCGTTTCCGGCGCTCGATCCCGAGCAGGCGATGGGGCTGTTCCGCATCGTTCAGGAAGCGCTCGTCAACGTCGTGCATCATGCCCATGCCGGCGACGTGCGCATCGCCTTGCGCCGCACCGACACCAGCGTTACGCTCGAGGTGGCCGACGACGGCCGGGGGTTCGATGCGGCGGGGAGGGGGAAAATCGTAGGATTCGGCCTCATCGGCATGCGCGAACGTGCCGAATCACTCAAAGGTCATGTCACAATCGCAAGCCGGCCGGGCAACGGAACCACGGTCAAGGTGACGGTGCCGCTCGTCACCCATGACGCGCCGGCCGTCGGAACCAGGAGAGAGACACCATGAAGCGCGCGGACACCAAGGTCATCATCGCGGACGACCACACGCTGTTCCGGATCGGCCTGATCCGGATGCTCAATTCCTTCCCCGGCGTCAAGGTCGTGGCGGAAGCCTCGGACGGCACGGAGGTGCTCAAGGTCATCGAGCATATCGAAGCCGACCTGCTGATCCTCGACCTCACCATGCCCGGCGCCAACGGCACCTCGCTGCTCGAGGCCGTGCGCCGCGCCATGCCGAACCTGCCGGTCCTCGTGCTCTCGATGCACGACGAAGCCACGCTGGTCAAGCAGGTCCTCAGGAGCGGCGCCAGCGGCTACATCACCAAGAACGCCGAGCCCGAGGTGCTGCAGGCCGCCGTCGCCGCCGTGGCGCGCGGCGAGCGCTACCTCGCCCCGGCGATCGCCAACGTGCTGGCCTTCGACTTCGAGCCAGAACCCGGCACCGACCCGATGACGACCCTGTCGCAGCGCGAGCGCCAGGTGCTGCGCATGCTGGTCGGCGACGGCCTGTCGCTGGTGCAGATCGCCGAGCAGCTCGACCTGAGCCCGAAGACCGTCACCACCCACAAGGCGAACATCATGACCAAGCTCGGCGTCTCCACCAACGCCGACCTGATGCGCTACGTGCTCTCCCGTCCGCCGGCCGACCTGCAGCGCTGAGGGGTAGGCGTTCGGCTGAACGCCGGGCTCAGAATCTCCTAGGTTTTAGCCTAGCCGCATGGGGACTCCCTGATTGTGGCATGGCGGCCTCGCGCCCATGATTCGAGCAAGACAATTGCTTAGGGGAGACCGTCAATGCGCAATACGAGAGCCGCGCGGCCGCGCATCGGAGGCTTTACGCTCATCGAGCTGATGGTCGCCGTGGTCGTCATCGGCATCCTGGTCGCGGTCGCTTGGCCGTCTTATCAGGATTCGGTGCGAAAGAGCCATCGCGCGGACGCGCAAGCCCTTCTAATGGATCTTGCACAGCAGGAGCAGCGCTACTTCCTCGACGCGCGTTCCTATGCGGACCTGGCGACGCTGAATCCGACGATTCCTCCATCCGTCTCCAGCTATTACGGCACGCCCGCCATCACGATTCCGGCGGGCGCGACGCCGCCGACGTTCTCGATCTCCATTTCGCCGACCGGAAGCCAGGCGGGCGATAGCTGCGGCACCTTGACGATCGACAGCGCGGGGAACAAGACGTCGTCTTCGGGCAGCAATTGCTGGTAGGCCGGGGCGCAGCATATGGGCCGGACCGGATTTGCCCGACGAATCGGCGACCGCGGTTTCACGATCATCGAGCTGGTCTTCGTGCTGGCCATCGCCGGCATTCTGGCGGCGTTGGCCGCACCTTCGTTCTCGCAGTTCATGGATGCGCAGCGTGCGAAGAGTGCCGCGACCGACGTCTATGTGGCGTTGACCCGCGCGCGCAGCGAAGCGCTTCGGCTGAACCAGAACGTGACCCTCGCCCCGGTGTCCGGCAACTGGGCCTCCGGCTGGCAGGTCACGGATTCGGCCGGCAACGTGCTGGATGCCCATTCGGCCCTCCGCAACCTGACGGTGACCGGCCCCGCCAATGTCGTCTACAGGAGCTCTGGGCGCCTCACCTCCGGCGCGGATGCCCTGTTCACCATAACGGGCAGCTTCTCAACGTCGACGCAGTATCTCTGTCTCGATCTGTCCGGCCGTCCCTCCATTACGGCGTCTTCATCATGCTGACCCATTCGCGAGGCGCTGCGGCGGGATTCTCGATGATCGAGGTGCTGGTCACGCTGCTGATCGTCACCTTCGGCCTGCTCGGGCTGGCCGGGCTGCAGCTGAAACTGCAGAGTTCGGAGATGGAGTCGTATCAGCGCGCCCAGGCATTGGTGCTGCTGAACGACATGAGCGAACGGATCGTGACCAACAACGGCAACGCGGCTTCCTACGTCTCGTCCAGCGCGATCGGCACGGGTGATACCGAGCCGGCCTCCTGCACCGGCCTCGCGGCGGGTTCGGTGGCCCGCGATCTGTGCGAATGGAGCAACGAGCTGAAGGGCAGCGCCGAAACCGTGACGGGCGCGGGCAACGTCGGCGCCATGGTGGGCGCACGCGGCTGCATCACCCAGGTCCAGGCGGCGAACCCCGCATCCGGCGTTTGTCTGCCCGGCATATATCAGGTGGCGGTGGCGTGGCAGGGCATCGTGAAGACGGCGGCGCCGGCGATCTCTTGCGGGCAGACGCAGTATGGCAGCGACGAAGGCTATCGCCGCGTGATCTCCAGGATCGTAACAGTGGGTCTTCCGGGATGCAGTTGATGATGCACGACAAGCCTTCCTATCGCGGCCAGCGCGGCCTGTCGCTGGTCGAATTCATGATTTCCATTGCGATCGGCCTGATCATCCTCGCCGGGGTGACGACCATTTTCGTGACGAACAACAAGACTCGGCAAGAACTCGAAACGACCAGCCGACAGATCGAAAATGGCCGCTATGCGATGCAGTTGCTGACGGAGGATCTCCAAATGGCCGGATTCCTGGGGCCCTACGTGCCGCCCACGACCGCTCCGGGGCTGACGTCGCTGCCCGATCCCTGTGCGGCGGACCTCGCCACGATCGATGGCGCGCGGCTGCTTCATATCCAGGGCTACGACAATCCGGCGAGCAGCACGATCAGCGGACTGAGCTGTCTTTCCGACGTCAAGAGCGGGACCGATATCCTCGTGGTGCGGCGCGCCGGCACGTGCGTCGTCGGTGCGGCCGGCTGCGACGCCTTTCTGAATGGCGCTCCGCACTTGCAGGTTTCGGGATGCTCGACTGATACGGCGCCCGCGTCGCCCTATGTCCCGACCGGCCAGACCACGCAACCGTACTATCTGTTCACGACGGCGGCGAGCCCGCCGCTTCGCAAAGTGAGCTGCGCGGCGGGCGCGACGGCGGACGTGCGCCGCTATCGCACGCACATCTACTTCGTTGCCAACAACAACATCGGTAGCGACGGCATACCCACGCTGAAACGGGCCGAGCTGGGAGCGAACGCCTCCGGTTCCGGCTCGGCGATGACCATCGTGCCCCTGGTCGACGGCATCGAGAACGTCCAGTTCGAATATGGAATCGACACCAACGGCGATGGCGCGCCCGATCTCTACACCTCCGATCCGAGCAGCTATGGAGGCTGCAGCGGGAGCGCTTGCGTGCAGAACTGGTGGAACGTGATGGCGGTAAAGGTCAGCCTGCTGGCGCGGAATACTCGGAGCACGCCTGGGTTCATAGACAGCAAGACCTATGCGCTGGGCCTCGATGCCAGCGGAAATCCCTATACGGTCACCCCCGGCGGCAATTACAAGCGTCACGAATATTCCTCGACGGCGCGCCTGGCCAATCCAGCAGGGAGGCGGCAATGAACCGACGCTCGCAACACGGCGCGACGCTCCTGGTCGGCCTCATCATGCTGGTGTTGCTCACGCTGATCGCCGTCACCGGCTTCAATCTGTCGAAGAGCAATCTCAGGGTCGTGGGGAATATGCAGACCCATAACGAAGTGGTGGCCACGGCGAAATCGGCCGTGGAGGAAGTGCTGAGCACGAGCAACTTCTCGCTCACGCCGAGCGCCGCGTTGGGCGGCAGCAACGTCAAGTCGTACGACGTCAACGGCGATGGCACGGCGGATGTCACGGTCACGCTGGCACCGCAACCGTGCATCAAGCGCTACCAGATTCTTCCTGTCGATCCCAACGATACGACGGCTCTGGGATGCGCCAGCAGCGTGCAGCAGAGCTTCGGCATCGCCGGCAGCGCCACCTGGGGCGCCCAGTGCGCCGATGTCGTCTGGGAGGTCACGGCCGCAGCTGCCGATAACGTGACAGGCGCCAACGCTACCGTCACCCAGGGTATCCGCGTGCGGCAGGATGCCAATGCCGCAGTGAACTCGGCGAATTATTGCCCCTGACCCAACTTCCTACCGAGGCGAACATGAAGACGAATCACAAGCTCGGACTCGCGGCCTTCGCCATATGGCTCATCGGGCTCTGTCCGGTCATCGCCTGGGCGGACGATATCGACCTCTTCGTCGGGACCTCCGCCGGCACCTCGGACTACCCGAACGTCCTCATCATCCTGGACAATAGTTCGAACTGGGCGGCGGCCAACCAGAACTGGCCCACCGACGCCGCCCCGCCGGTGCCCTGCGGGAACGACTGTAACAAGCAGGGCTACTACGAGCTCAAAGCCCTTCGCACCGTCATCAACTCGCTGCCGGTCGACTCGACTACCGGCGTCGTGCCGATCAACGTCGGCCTGATGCTGTTCAACAACTCGACCGCCGCGCGGGACGGCGGGTACGTGCGATTCGCCGTCCAGACCCTGACGGGACCGAGAAAGGCGGCGTTCCTTTCGACCATCGACACGATGATCGGGAACTTCAACACCGAAACGGCGGCCTCGTCGGTCCAGTACGCGGCCGCCCTGTTCGACGCCTTCAAGTACTTCGGCGGCTACACCTATCCGACGCTGGCCACGAAGGACCAGGCCCCGGCGACGCCGTGGCC
>DAIDAU010000329.1 GCA_027310465.1 Rhodocyclaceae bacterium | reverse complement strand
GCGGGAAGCTCCGCCGCGGGGCTTTCGGCGCGGCCGGAGTGGGAGACGAAGTACGGCGGGCGCTTCGATTTTTCCGGCGTCGATGCCGCCGGCGTGCGCAAGTGGCTCGAGCGCGACCGCATCCGCGACCGCATCGCGCCGCTGTTCGAGACCAGCTTCCAGCGCACCACCTGGCGCTTCGAACCGGAGCGCGGCGTCAGCCTGCTGCTCACCCTGGACCGGGGCTGGATCGCCGCCGCCGGCCGCCGCGAAGCCATCTCCGAACTCGAGATCGAAATCGAGCGCGGCGAGCCGCGGCACGTGTTCGCGCTGGCGCGCGAGATCGCCGAGCGCGTCAGCCTGGCGCCCGCGCTGTTGTCGAAGGCGGAACGCGGCTACCGCCTGTTCCACGCCACGCCCATGGCGCCGGCAAAGGCCGAGGAGGTCGCCCTCGATGCTGCGATGGCGCCGCTCGCCGGCTTCCAGCGCATCGCCCTGTCCTGCCTCGATCACCTGCAGCACAACCACTCCGGCGCCGTCGACAGCGACGACCCCGAATACATCCACCAGATGCGCGTCGCGACGCGGCGGCTGCGCGCCGCGCTGCGGCTGTTCGCGCCGCTGCTGCCGGCCGACATTGCCGCAACGCTGCTGCCGCCGCTGCGCGCCCAGATGCGGCTGCTCGGCGCCGCGCGCGACATGGACGTGCTGCTCGACGAGATCGCCGCGCCCGTGATGGCCTCGCTTGCCGCCGAGCCGCGCCTCGCGGCGCTCGTCGGGCTCGTCACCGAACGCCGCTTTCGCGAGCGCGACGCAGCCAAGCAAGCGCTGAGCTCGCCGGTCTTCGGCCAGTTCGTCCTGCTCGCCGGCGAGTTGCTGCATCGCCCGGCGTTTCAAGCGCCCGCGCCATGCGGCGAAACGCTCGGCGACTTCGCCGCGCGCCGCATCGGCCGACTGCACAAGAAGGCGCGGCGACTGGCGGAAGCCGCAAGCGTAAGCGACCCGGCATCGCTCCACGCGCTGCGCATCGGCATCAAGCGGCTGCGCTACGCGCTCGAATTCTTCGCCCCCCTGGCGCGTCGCAAGCGGCATCGCGACGGCGTCGAATTGCTGGCCTCGCTGCAGGACACGCTCGGTCAGATCAACGACCTCGCCAACGCCGGCCGGCTGCTCGACGAATGCGCCGGCGACGACCCGCGCCTGCGCGAAGCCGTCACGCTGATCGGCGGCTGGCACGCCGCGCGCTACGCCGCGCTGCTCGAATCCGTCCCGCCGGCCGTGCACCGCCTGCACCGGCTGCGCCTGCCCAAGCTGCTGTCATCCCACCGTAACCGGGAGTCCCCATGATCGCGCGCAAGAAACCCACGGAGACAGAGATGGACCTGATCCTCTGGCGCCACGCCGAAGCCGAGGACCCCACCGCCAAGCTGCCCGACGCCAAGCGCCGCCTCACCGAACGCGGGGAGAAACAGGCGCGCCAGATGGCGCGCTGGCTGCGCGAGCACCAGCCGAAGGATTTGCGCATCCTCGTCAGCCCGACGCAGCGCACGCAGATGACGGCCCACGCGCTGGGCTTGCCGTTCGACGTCGAAGCGAAAGTCGGCGTCGGTGCCGACGCCGCCGACATCCTCGCCGCCGCCGGCTGGCCGGATCACGGCGGCGCAGTGCTCGTCGTCGGGCACCAGCCGACGCTGGGACGCGTCGCGGCGCTGCTGCTCGGCGGAGAGGAGGCGGACTGGACGATCAAGAAGGGGGCGGTGTGGTGGTTTTCGAACCGAACGCGGGAGGGGGAGACGCAGACGGTGTTGCGGGGGGCGGTGGCGCCCGATCTGCTGTAGAGGTGAGCTGAGGTGCTCCGGCCCCCCCTCGAGCCATCCAGTTCGGCTAATCGCTCGCAGGCTTCCTGGCAGTCCAGCCTGCTGCAACGCGCAAGGATTTTGTCAAGAATCAGCGGCTTCATCAGTCAAGTCCATCGCCGAGCAGGTGGCAATCGACTCTGCAATCTCGTGGCGTAGCTGCTCGATGACGTTCGACCAGTCGCCTTGCCTTGATTGCCGGAACAACCTGGCACTCGGATACCACGGACTATCGGAACGATCCAGCAGCCAACGCCAATCCGCGGCATATGGCAGCAAGATCCACACGGGCTTTCCTAGGGCGCCGGCCAGATGCGCCACCGCGGTGTCAATCGAAATCACCAGATCTATATTGGATATCAAGGCCGCCGTCTCAGAGAAATCTTCCAGAGATTCCCGAAAGTCTCGGACGCGCTTGTCGTGATTCATCACCGGCTGGTCTTCCACGGGGACTTCCTTTTGCATGCTGACCAGCTCGACATCGAAGGTCGAGAACGCCATAGTCAGCAACTGCAGGGGAATAGCGCGTTTCCGTTCATTTCTCGACGTCGTTCTACCGGACCACATCAGTCCGATCCGGATGCCGGCCGTCTTTTTTCCGAGCATCCGCTTCCAGTGTTCCACCCGCATGTGATCCGCCTCAAGATACGGAACCTTGGACGGAATGGTATGGAGCTCCGTCCGGAATGCCCCGGGCAAGCTCAGCATGGGGATGTGCATGTCGAATGGGGGAAGCGCTTCCCCTCTTGCCACAACCTGCATCCGGCCATCCAGCGAGCCAAGCAGAGACTTCAGACTAGCGGGAACCTCCACAATTACGCGCCAGCCACGATCTGCAACTAACGAAACATAGCGGCAAAACTGGATCGTATCCCCGAATCCTTGCTCAGCATGGATAAGTACGGTTCTGCCAAGGGCGTCATCATCGAGCGACCATTGCGGCTGCGAAAACTGTCGTTTGAAGGACGCTTGTGCGGGAGTCTGCCAGCGTCGCTCATAAAGCCGCCATCCCGAGGAAAATGCGCCAGTCTGCAGATAGCACAGACTTGCGTTGTACGCGGCCTCCGCAAAATGGGGCCTCAGGGCTATCGCACATTCGAGGCTGCGCAGCGCGTCCTTGGGCTTGCCGAGCACCGACAACGTGTTGCCGAGGTTGTAGTGTGCCTCGGCGAAATCTCCCCTGAGCGATACGGTGGTTGCATAGCTCGATAGCGCTTCCTCCTCACGGAACAGTGCCAGCAGGGCGTTGCCGCGATTGTAGTGAGCCTCGACAAAGTCGTTGTGCATCGAGATTGCCAAGTCGAAGCAACGAAGCGCTTCTGAGTGGCGACCGAGCGTTGACAGCAACGTTCCCCGATTGAAGTGAGCCGCGGCGAAGTCCGGCTTTAGGCGGATAGCCTTGTCAAAACCGGCGAGCGCTTCCTCCTGAAACCCCAGGCTACTCAGTGCCACCGCCAATTCGTCGTACACATGCGCGTTGGCTGGATCCGTCTCCAGCGCATTGCAGAAACTCGCTATCGCGGCCAGCCAGTCACCTTGCTGACACTCGCAAATTCCCAGTTCATACACGGCCTCGACGTTGTGCGGATCGAGACCGATCGTTTCACGATAACGTTCCGAAGCCTCGACGAGGTTCCCGCTCGCGCGCAGACCTCGCGCTCGAGCCAGAAGACCCTTCGCTTCATCGTTTGACTCGCCGATGGGGCGGGCTGGCACCGCACCGTTCGCCATGTCTTGCTTGAGGAACTTCCTGGCCCGTGCCAGCACGACACCAGTCTCGTCGGCGGCCGCCGTGTTTGACGCCTTCTGCCTAGGGGTCCCGGATGCAAAGATCGACGTGATCAACCGTAAGAGCATTGCCTTCCTCGAACGCTACGTCCGACGCATGCGCGCTGGACGCAGGGATATCGGGGCGATAACCATATCATAGAGCCTCGCCCTGAAAGCCGTTATTCCCACACTTTGCATGGTGGCAGCAATTATCAAAAAGAGCGCGGCGTGGTCGCTTTCAAACAGGACGGGGCGGTGGAACGCAGACGGTGCTGAGGGGAGCAATCGGTCCGGAGTTGGTTTATTGCTGTCCTGCGAGCCTTGTCAGCGCCACGGCAATCTCGTCAACAACCGACTCCCAGTTGCCCGGACGTGACTGACGAAACAAGCGCATCACGTCCGGGTACCACGGCGAATCGGTGCGTCCCTCAAGCCATCGCCAATCAGCATCGTAACCCAGCATTACCCAACAAGGTCTTCCAACGGCACCGACGAGATGTGCCATTGAAGTGCAGGAACTGATTACAAGGTCAAGCTGGGAGACGATAGCTGCAGTGTCCGCGAAGTCTTCGATGTCGGGCCCCAGCGCAGTGAGTGGCTGGTCGTGCGGCGGTACTCTTGCCTCGTCCTCTCCGGCACCTTTTTGCAGGCTGACGAACGCGACATTCTGATGCCGCCATAGCGGTGCCAGGCATCGCAAGCTGGGAAGAGAGCGGCTCGCATCTGCCTTGAACTCCGGATTTCCCTTCCACACCAATCCGATCCTGAACCGTGCGTCGGGCAGGCGACGGCGCCAGCGCGCAATCCGGTCCGGAGCCGAGAGGTACGGAAGGCTCGCCGGTATTGTCCCGATAGTCGTTCTGAGATAATGCGGAATGTCGAGTTGCATCGTCCAGAAGTCGTAGTCTGGAAGAGTGGCCGCCTCATGCATTGCGAAGACATGATCAATACCATCGAGGGATTCGAACAAAGCGCGCAAAGGGCCTTTGCATACGACATCCACGCGACTTGCCCCCAACTGCCGCAACAGGGGCGCATAGCGCGCAAACTGAATCTCATCGCCATGGCCCTGCTCGCCCCATACGAGGA
>DAIDAU010000320.1 GCA_027310465.1 Rhodocyclaceae bacterium | reverse complement strand
CCCTTGGCGAGTTGTCATCGTCCGACATTTTCGGAAGCCTCATCGACAACATCCCGAACAAGATCTTCGTTCCGAATCCCTCCGCGTACGCCCACATCGACCTGTATATGTCGAAGTTCGGACTGAACCGTTCGCAGATCGAGCGTATCCGGAATGCAATCAAGAACCAGCAGTACTACCTCGTCGGGCCGACCTTGTCGCGCATGGCGATTGCGCTCTTCCCTCCCCAGATCCTCGCATGCCTTCGCTCGGATGCGCGGGCCAGGGAGGTTTTCCACAAGCACTATGCAAGGAGAAACGAAAATGCCGAATGGCGTGAAGACTACATTGTCGAACTTACTCGCTAAGCTCGCGGCCATCGCCGCGCTCGCCCTCGTTGGCGTTACCCCTGCCTCTGCGCAGTGGGCGGTCTTCGATGCGGAGAATTTCACCAAGAACACCCTCACCGCGCTGCAGACTGCGCAGCAGTACGCGCAGTTGGTCCAGAGTTACGCACTGCAGGCCCAGCAGTTCCAGAATATGGTGACAAACACCAAGTCCCTCGGAGCGAGCGTGTTCAGCGGTGCCATCGGTCGCCAGATCGCATCCCAGGGCGTCGACCTGACGAACCCGCAGGCGGTGTCCAACGCCGCAGGGCAGCTCTTCAACATTTACCAGAACGTCGGCGGCCTACTAAACACCTCGAGCCAGGTCTATCAGCAGGCGAGCAGCTTCGGCAACGACATGATCCGGATGGCGGCGACTACGGGATTGTCGTGGAGCGACATTCTTTCCCAAGACCTGCAGCGCGCTCAGGCAGGACAGCAAGTGTCCGCTGGTCTCTACAGCCAGGCGACGCAGATTCAATCGTCCCTTGGCGATCTGCAGGCGCGCTCCGACGCCAATTTGCAAGCAGCGGGACAGGCTGAAGGCGCCGTCCAAGCGATTCAGGCGGTGGCCCTGCAGAACCATACCTTGAGCGATCAGATGAGCACGCTCATTACGCTCTCTGCAAATGCCCAGCGGAACACAGCCACCAAGGACGGCAATGACCAGAAGTCCAATGCGGACGACTTGGCGGCGCAGCAACGCCGACGTGCCGCAACAGAAGCGCTTTATCGGCAAGGATTTCGCACTCAATAATCATCGTTTCCGGAGACGTTCATGCCATCCGCCGCTGATACCGCCGTCCGTATCGTTGCAGATTCACTCTCTGTCCGGTCGCCTTTTGTCGACATTGGTACGACCCTGTTCGGATGGTTGGCCGCGATTGCCATTACATGGAAAGGCATTGAGATCGTCCTCGAGCAGGGCGATTTCACCCGGATCATGGGCGATCTCCTCCGAAACATCTTCTTCATTGGCCTTGCCTACTGGTTCATGCCGGTAGGCGGCCATAATTCGCTGGTTGGAATCGGCGATTGTCCGGGAGATCAATGCGGTTTTGTTGGCAACCTCATGACCAGCCTGACGCAAGCTGTTGGTGGTAATCCGCAAGCAATGCTGTCTACGGGGATGAATGCCTTCCTTGATCAGATTGGTCTTCTTGGCAAGACCGTCATGGACGTTCTTACGGGCGGCGGGAACGTCGCATGGTACGAGTTTGGCAAGATCATCATCAATCTTGTGAACTCACTCGTGATCCTGCTGTATTT
>DAIDAU010000305.1 GCA_027310465.1 Rhodocyclaceae bacterium | reverse complement strand
CTCCGGGCATAGCCACTTGCTGCACCGACGGCTGCATATCGGTCCCACTGACTTGCGCCTGGTCGCCGCTGCCCCACAGCCAGTCGATTGCCTTATTCAATAAAAGCGGAGCCGCTACGCTAACAACTGCCGATATGCCAGCAGCAGCAAGGAGAGCGGGCCAGGATGCGCCCGCGACGATTCCACCGGCAACCGTTGTCACCGCCGCACCGACACCGTTTACTGTGGCCGCGTAACGCGGATCGTTCGAAGCGAATCCGCGGGACGCTACCTTATTACCGATCAAACCACCCGTCGCTTGGCCCACCTTAGGCGAGTAAGCCGGTACGGCAGCAGCATGGGCAATAACTGGCAGGAACAGCATGACAAACGCAACGGCGCGAAGTGTCTTCATGCTTGTTCCCATCCATAAATCAGCGCCCAGGCCGATACGATGCCCATACAAAACATCCCGAAGTACCACCAATCGTTTGACATGGCTTCCTCACGACGAAATGGGGGAGCCCGTGGCTCCCCCAAGACCAGCAATCGATCAGGCGCCTTTGACCCGCGCGATGATGAACTGCGCCGCCTTGACGACGATGTAGACGCCAATCACGGATCCGGCCACGGTCATGATGCCGGCGGTCACCGTGGAGAAGTCCACGGCCCCGGTGAGGGCCGTGACATCCGGCGGAGCGGCAAGAGCAGTACCAGCGGCGCCGGCGCCCGACGCGAGAAGACCCAGTTTCTTGAGAAGCTTCATTGAATACCTCCAGTGCAAAGATTGCGCGGAACCGCCGCGCTCGGTCTTTCAGGCTTTCTTGACGTGATTGACGACGACGCCAACCGCGATCCCGAGAAGCCAGAAACTCACCACGGTGACAAAGCCGAACATAAACATCTGTCCCGCCACCGCGTAGTCCAAGGGCTCAGTCAAAGCGTTGAAGCTCGCTTGATAGGCCGGATCGAGGACAAAACCCTGCATCGTCGAAACAGCCTGCCCTGATGGGCATGGCGCCTGCGAGAACGCGCTCGGCGCACAGATGACAACGGTTTGATTCGACCCGGCTGCCACTTCGTCAGGCCGCTTTCTTGTCCGAGACCTTCACGTCGACCAAGTCGACCGGGGACAGATACTCCACGCCGACCACGACGAGCTTTTCGACGTCCTTGCTGACCTCGCGCCCCTCATACGACTTCTTTTCGACGCCGGTAACGCGGCGATACGTGACGAGGCACCGCGCCGGGAACTGGAGCGCCTTCAGCGCTTGGCCAACTTTCACATCGGCAATGGTCTGGTCGATCGCAACGAACCCCGTCCAGTTCTTCGAGGACGGCACCGCAACCACCGAAAGTTTCGTGCTCTCGATGCCCTCGAGTTTCGAACCTGCCTCGCCGGCAAAGCCGTGCGAGACCCCCAAGACAAACTCCTCGCTTTTCAGCTCGGAGACGTGGCGACTAAGAAGCCCCATGACAACCTCCTTCAGTAAAGTGAAAAACTTCCCCTCGACCGATCAACTCGGCCGCCGCTGCCGCACCAACCTGACCGAGCTTTCGCGCGGCCTCAAGAAACTGCCCGACACCACCATTGCGGACGATCGTGTCGTAGGCTTTCGCCGACAACGTCGCGAAGACCTCCGACTCCCCGGACTTGTTTGCGTCGGCAAAGTCATCGACATTCGTGTCCACGCCATACCGTTCACACAGCGCCTTCGCACCCTTGAGCGAGATAACAGCCTTACCGCGCGTCGCGCGGAGATACTCGACAAAGAGGCCAGCAGGAGCCGAATCATTGCCGCGGCAAATCCCTTCCTCGAGCAACGCCCAAGGTGTCAGACTGCCCTTGCTGCTCGTCTTAATCCGACCAGCAGTCAGTTCGGCATCCAGAGACCACTCCCGCTCTCGGTCGAACTTGGCGAGGTATTCGCTTGCGTCCCAGGCGGCGCGAACGTCGACGCCGATTCGCTTTCCGCGCCATTCACGGATCGTCCGAAGGCCAAGGGAGCCAGCCACCTTTTCCCACAGGAAATAGAGCTGGTCTGCCAGGTCATCCCAGCTATAGCCTGGACCAGCGAGCCAAAACCACGCCTGGTGCTGATGCGGATGCCAGCCATGCTCCGCGCCCCACATGATTTCGGTCGCAACGACGGCCCCGGCGCGATCACGGACTAGCTGCTTGAACGCCCGATGACGAATGAGCGCCTGGTGAGCGGTCTTGAACTTTGAAAGCAACTCGAAAAGCGAATCACCGCGCTCGTGGCCGCATGTCAGAGTCACCATGGCCGCCTTCCCGCCTTCCCCGAGGACTCCGCGGAACAGCGCACCGATTTGCTTCTGCCGAACGCTCATGACCTTAGCGCAGCACACCGGGCAGCCCCAGGCGCTGCCACAACGCATCAGGCCCGACAGCCCAACACGGTCGCCGTTTCTCCATACCTGCACGCCATCAGCAGATACCGGCTGGCGCATACAGATCGAAACCCGAAACTCCGACCGCCGCTTGATCTCACCTGTCTCGCCGTCGGTCCTGTCGCGCCAGAAGGGATAGACAAGTTCCTGGCAGCCGCCGAGCATGAGAAATCGCTTTACCCGAAGCGCCTCCTCCGAAGGTGCCGGGACGGCAACCCCATCGGCCAGGTGGCGCACGCCGACCTTCTGCTGACGAATGAATTCGAGATCGAGCATCGCGGCTACCAAATCCGTATAGGTTTACCGAGAGGCGCGGCCTTCGGCCGAGCGTCCTCGCTCGTGCCTCGCTGCGGGCGCCGGCCGTCAGCCGGCCCGAACGCGCCTGAAACGAACTTGAGGTAACAAGCCACTTGGCGGGCAGAATCGCGGGCCGCAGGAGCCGGACGCGACGACGCGCGACCATTCGGGTTACGTCGAAAGGTCATTTATCGTGCCCTCCCGTGCAGAGGGCAAAGACATCGACCAGACGGCGCCGACCGATTTTCCGGCTCGGAACGTACCCCCGAAGGATCCACGCTTCGACGGTTCGCTGGGAGACGCCAACGGCAAGCGCAAAGCGGTCCGGCGCCATCACCGGCGGGAAGAAACCTTCCCCGGCAGGGAGAAGATTCGGGACTGAGATTGATTGAGTGCTCATGCGACGATTGTGTCGAGATGAGCCGTCCCCAGGCTGGGGCATTGCATATCGTTTAGGGGGGTAATGCCCCGGATATGGGATATTTTTTTCGCCGCGCTGGTAGAGTCGAAGCATCAACACGTAATGACGAGCAGAACATGGCGATCCGAAAACTCGAGAGCGGGCGGTGGGAGGTCAACATAAAGCCGGGAGGCCGGACAGGGCGGCAGGTCCGAAAGCTCTTTAAGACCCGCGCCGACGCAGCGCAGTTTGAGCAATGGGCACTAGGCCAAGCTCACAATCAGCCGGAATGGAAGCCGGAAAAACGTGACCAGCGGCGGCTATCTGACTTGATCGAGCTATGGTGGAAGGCGCACGGTAAGCAGCTCTCGGCGGCCGAGGATACGCATCGACGACTTAAGGCGATCTGCCAGGCACTCGGTAACCCGGCGGCGCCTCAAATCACGGCCGCTGCGTTCGCCAACTACCGCACACAAAGAATCGCTGGAGGCCTCAGCGCATCGACGGCAAACCGGGAACTAGCCTACGTTCGAGCGATGTTCAATACTCTCGCTAGCCTCGATCAATGGAAGAAGGAGAACCCCGTCGGAAACGTCAAAGCGTTCCGAGTTCAGGAAACGGAACTTGCGTACCTAACAGCAGACCGCGTCTGCCGCCTTCTCGATGAGACGGCCAAGGCAAGGAACCCACATGTCGACCTCATTACGCGCGCGTGCCTGGCTACGGGTGCCAGATGGTCCGAGGTCGAGAGGCTGAGGATTAGCCAGGTGCGGGACGATCATCTCCACCTGGTCAAGACAAAATCGAAGAAGACGCGCAACGTGCCGATCGAGGAGGAACTAGCCGAGCAGCTACGAAACCACCATCAGGGTCCAGGCGAGAGGATCTTTGAATATGCGGAGGCGGCGTTTCGGGAAGCCATCGAAAGGGCGGAAATCGATCTGCCAGAGGGGCAGATGACGCATGTCCTGCGACACACGTTCGCCAGTTGCTTCATGCAGAACGGCGGAAACATTCTCGCGCTACAAAAAATTCTGGGGCATGCCGATCTGAAAACCACGATGCGCTATGCTCATTTGGCACCCAAGCACCTGGCTGAGGCGAAGAAGCTGAACCCGTTGAAGATGCTCGCGTCGGGAGAATGGAAATAACTACACCTCTCCAACCATCCTCCAACAGCGTTGAGGAATCGAGAGTGTTACTGCGTAGATACTGATGCCTAAGGTCTTGATTTGAGGATTACTGAGCGTTACTGCGTAGCCAAAAAACGCTTTCATAATCCGTAGGTCGAGGGTTCAAGTCCCCCCATCACCACCACAAATTCAAAGGGTTAGCGATTCGGCTAGCCATTTTTCTTTTCAAAGGTTCAACAAAGGTTCAACCGAGGTTCAGGTGGGCCAACGGGTTGAGCTGCCGCGCCTCGTTCAAGTGGTCGGGCGCCAGGTGCGCGTACCGCATGGTCATCGTCAAGCTGTGATGTCCGAGCAACTTCTGCAAGGCGAGGATGTTGCCACCGTTCATCATGAAGTGGCTGGCGAAGGTATGACGCAGCACGTGCGTCATCTGACCGTTCGGTAACTCCAATTTCAGGCGCTCGACACCCTCACGGAAGGCCGCCCACGACGAGCCGAACAAATGTTCGCCGTCGCCGTGTTCCTCGTGATGTGATTTCAACTCGCGTTCGAGCGCATCCGTAATCGGCACGGCACGTGCCTTGGCCGACTTCGTTTGCACGAACTGGATAAGTCCATTCCGTATCTGCGACGTGCGCAGCTTCTCCGCCTCGCTCCAACGCGCGCCGGTCGAAAGGCAAACCCTTGCGACCATGCCGACATGCTTGTTCCTTCCCTTGGCGAGTTCGGCCAACAGTGCGCCGATCTGCTCGTCCGTCAGATAGGCGAGCTCCGCCTCCTGAATCCTGAACGCCCGAACTCTCTTTAACGGGTTCTCTTTCTTCCAATGATCGAGCCGCGCAAGCTCGGTGAACATCGCGCGCAGATACGCCTGTTCGCGGTTCATGTTGTTGGCCGTAATGCCCGCCTCGATCCGTCCTTTGCGATACTCGGCGAATATGTCCGCCGTAAATTGATCGGCGCGCGGATCGCCCATCGCCTCACACATCGCCAGCAAGCGGCGGCGTGTATCGGCGCCGGCACTTAAGCCAGAGCCGTGATGCCGATGCCATAGCTCTACAAGTTCGGACATTCGCCGCACGTCCTTCTTCGGCGGCGTCCAGTCTGGTGCTTCCTGCACCTTCGCGCGAATGTGGCGTTCCCATGCGAGGGCTTCGGCCTTCGTCGGAAACGTTTTCTTGAGCCGCTTCGCACCACGGCCACCTGGCTGGACGTTGACCTGCCACCCGGATTTTACTTTGTTGATTGTCATTCGATAGCTATTCGAGTGTCGGTCGACTGCCTATCGAGCGTTACCAGACGGTCTTTGCCCATCCGGCGCGACACCTGACTTTACGGGCGTTAGTGCTCGCCAACGAACAACTCATCGAAGCTCTTGTTGTACTGGTAGAAGTTCATACC
>DAIDAU010000292.1 GCA_027310465.1 Rhodocyclaceae bacterium | reverse complement strand
CTACTACACGGTGAAGGACATCGTGGGCGTGATCGTCTTCCTGATGATCTTCTGCGCCGTGATGTTCTTCGCGCCCGAGATGGGCGGTTACTTCCTCGAGTACAACAACTTCATCCCCGCGGACCCGCTCAAGACTCCGCCGCACATCGCGCCGGTGTGGTACTTCACCCCCTACTACTCGATCCTGCGCGCCAACACGGTGAACTTCTTCTGGATCGACGCCAAGCTGTGGGGCGTGATCTTCATGGGCCTGGCGGTGATGGCGTTCTTCTTCCTGCCGTGGCTGGACCGGAGCCCGGTGAAGTCGATCCGCTACCGCGGGCCGCTCTACAAGGGCGCGCTGGCGATCTTCGTGGTGTGCTTCTTCATCCTGGGCTATCTGGGCATCCTGCCGCCGACGCCGGGACGCACGCTGGTGTCGCAGATCTGCTCGATCCTGTACTTCGCCTTCTTCCTGCTGATGCCGATCTACACGAAGCTGGACAAGTGCCAGCCTGAACCGGACCGGGTGACGTTCAAATGAAAAAGCTGCTGCTAGCCCTCCTGTCGGCGCCGCTGCTGGCGTTTGCCAGCGGCGCCGAGCTCCACCTCGACCATGCGCCCGACCATGCGCGCGACTTCGCCGCGCTGCAGACGGGGGCCAAGGTGTTCGTCAACTACTGCCTGAACTGCCATTCGGCGTCCTACATGCGCTACAACCGGCTGCAGGACATCGGTCTCACCGAAGCGCAGATCAAGGAGAACCTGCTGTTCACGACGGACAAGGTCGGCGACCCGATGACCATCGCGATGCAGCGGGCCGACGCCAAGGCATTCTTCGGCGCCGCGCCGCCCGACCTCACGGTGATCGCCCGCGCCCGCGCCTCCGAGTTCGGCTCCGGCGCCGACTGGCTCTACACCTATCTGCGCGGCTTCTACCGCGACGACCAGCGCCCGACGGGCTGGAACAACGTGGTGTTCGCCAACGTCGGCATGCCGCACGCGCTGTGGGAACTGCAGGGCGACCAGGTGCTGGACGGCGAGCACTTGAAGCTCGCCAATCCCGGCAAGCTCCCGCCCGAGAAGTACGACGAGCTGGTCGGCGATCTCGTCGCCTATCTCAGCTACATGGGCGAGCCCGTCGCCGAGTTCCGCAAGCGCCTGGGTGTTGTGGTGCTGATCGCTTTGGCGATCATCTTCGTCTTCGCCTACGCCTTGAAGCGCGAGTACTGGAAGGACATCCACTGAGGTCCGTCCTCGGCTCCGCTAGGCGGCGGAATCCGGCAGTACGAGGACGGCGCGAAAGTCGTTGACGTTGGTCAGCGTCGGCCCGGTGATCACCGAGTCGCCGAGCGCGCCGAAGAAGCCGTGGCCGTCGTTGCGGTCGAGGCTGTCCTTCGGCCGGATGCCCTTGCCCCAGGCGCGCTCGAGCGAATCGGGCGCGAGGTAGGCGCCGGCGATCTCCTCCTGCCCGTCGACGCCGTCGGTGTCCCCCGCCAGCGCATGCACGCCGGGCAGGCCGCCCAGGGCGACGCCCAGCGCCAGCAGGAACTCGACGTTGCGCCCGCCGCGGCCGTCGCCGCGCACCGTCACCGTCGTCTCGCCGCCGGAGACCAGCACGCAGGGCGGCGTGAAGGGCTGTCCGCGCAGCTTGACCTGGCGGGCCATCGCCGCCATCACCTTGGCCACGTCGCGCGCCTCGCCCTCGATGTCGTCGCCGAGGATGTGCGGCGCGATGCCTGCGGCGCGGGCGACTTGCGCCGCCGCCTCCAGCGCCGTCTGCGGCGCGGCGACGATGCGCGTCTCGTTGCGCCGCAAGCGCGGATCGCCGGGCTTGACCGACTCGCCTTCGCCGCTTGCGAGCACGGCTTGCACGGCGGCCGGCAGCTCGATGCCATAGCGGCGCGCGATCGCCAGCGCATCCCCGCAGGTCGTGGGATCGCCGACGGTCGGGCCCGAGGCAATGTCGCAGGGATCGTCGCCGGGCACGTCGGAGATCAGCAGCGTGACAACCTTGGCCGGATGGCAGGCGGCCGCCAGGCGTCCGCCCTTGACGGCGGAGAGGTGGCGGCGCACGCAGTTGATCTCGCCGATGCTCGCGCCCGACTTGAGCAGCATGCGGCTCACCGCCTGCTTGTCCGCCAGGCCGATGCCCGGCAGCGGCAAGGCCAGCAGCGCCGAGCCGCCGCCCGAGATCAGGCACAGCACCGTGTCGTCCGCGCTCAGGCCGCCCAACGTATCGCGGATGCGCTGCGCCGCGGCCATGCCCGCCGCATCGGGCACCGGATGCGCCGCTTCGACGATCTCGATGCGCGCGCAGGGAACGCCGTAGCCGTAGCGCGTGACGACCACGCCGGACAGCGGCCCGCGCCAGTGGTCCTCGACAGCGCGCGCCATGGCGGCGGACGCCTTGCCGGCGCCGACCACGATCAGTCGTCCCTTGGGCGGCTCGGGCAAACTGGCGGCGACGCAGCGCGACGGCTGCGCCGCCTCGATGGCGGCCTTGAACATGCGCTGCAGCAGGTCTCGCGGGGATGTGGCGGTCATTCCCGTACTGTATCGAACTTTTCCTTCGCCGCGCCGGTCTTGTATGCTCCCCTCTCTCGCCCACTCGATCGCCCGCCCATGCCCTCCGCCGACAAGACCCTGACGCACGCCAGGCAGCTCCTCGAATTCATCGACGCCAGCCCCTCGCCGTGGCACGCCGTCGCCGGCGCCGAGCAGCGCCTGCGCAGCCACGGCTTCAAGCGTCTCGAGGAAGGCGAGCGCTGGCAGCTGTCCGCCGGCGGGCGCTACTACGCGGTGCGCGGCGGCGCCTCGCTGATCGCCTTCGCGATCGGCAGCGGCGCGCTGGCGGAGAACGGCTTTCGCATCGTCGGCGCGCACACCGATTCGCCCGGCCTGCGGCTCAAGCCGCGGCCCGTCCAGACCGGCGACGGCCTGCTGCGCCTGGCCGTGGAGCCTTACGGCGGTCCGATCCTCGCGACCTTCGCCGACCGCGACCTGAGCCTGGCCGGCCGCCTCATGGTACGCAGCGGGACGGGCGCCGAGGCCCGGCTGGTGCGCTTCGACCAACCGCTGCTGCGGCTGCCGAACCTCGCCATCCACATGAACCGCGAGGTCAATGAGCAAGGGCTCAAGCTCAACAAGCAAACCGAGCTGCCGGTGATGCTGACGGCGTTCGACGACGACAAGGAAGCCGACGCGACTCTGAAGAAGCTGCTGGCGGACGGCGCGCAATGCGACGCCGCCGACGTGCTGGGCTGGGACCTCGCGCTCTACGACGTGCAGAAGGGTGCGCTGTGGGGCGCGCAGCAGGAATTCATCGCCAGCAGCCGGCTCGACAACCTGTCGTCCTGCCACGCGGCGTTGCAGGCGCTGCTGGCGACCGAGCACCCGGCCGCCACCTGCGTCGCGGCCTTCTTCGACCACGAGGAGGTCGGCAGCGAGAGCGCCGTCGGGGCCGGCGGCACCTTCGCCGCCGACGTGCTGAACCGCCTCTGCCTGCAGGCCGGCCTCGACGGCGAGGACCGCCACCGCGCCATGGCGAACAGCTTCTTCGTCAGCGCCGACCAGGCGCACGCCTACCATCCGAATTTCCCCGGCGCCTACGAGCCCGGCCACAAGGTGATGGTCAACAAGGGGCCGGTCATCAAGACCAACTCCAGCCAGCGCTTCACCACCAGCGCCGAGACCGCCGCGCGCTTCATGCGCTTCTGCGAGCAAGCCGGCGTGCCCTACCAGCAGTACGCCCATCGCAGCGACATCGGCTGCGGCAGCACCATCGGGCCGATCGTGGCGTCGACGCTCGGCATCGCCACCGTGGACGTCGGCTCGCCGATGTGGGGCATGCACAGCGTGCGCGAAAGCGCCGGCGCCCACGACCCGGCGTACATGGTCGCCGCCCTGGCGGCCGCCTTCGGCAGCTGACGCACGCGCCCCGCCCGCTCCCTTTCCATCGACACCAGGCCCTCGCGCGCCGGCTCTCTACAACCCTGGAGGAAGCTTAGAGGCCATCATCTTCTTTCGGTCATACT
>DAIDAU010000276.1 GCA_027310465.1 Rhodocyclaceae bacterium | reverse complement strand
CTTCCCCTCCGGGATGTCGCTATTGCGACAACATGATGCTTCTCCTTTCTTGTGTTCGCTCATCATGAAAGGAAACATCATGACCGCAACTCTCGTTCTTGCAGCAATCTTAGCCGCTCTCGTGATCATCCTTTTCGGGCTGGTCATGAAGTATCCGGAATCCCTCAAGATCGTCATGTTCTGTGCACCAGCCGCCGGCCTCGGTAGCTGGATGGGCGCGACGCTTGCGGCAACCGGCCACTTCTTCTAAGCAGTACCTACCTCCCTCGGGGAACCATCATGTTCCCCGCAAGGGCGCCGCTCACGCGACGACATGGTGTTCCCCTTTCTCACACGAAAGGAAATGCCATGACTCTCGTCCTCATCGCCTGCGTTATCTCCGGTTCCACGATCGGCCACAAGATCGCCAGCTACCTCGGCGTCTGATCTGCATCAATCCATCCTGACCGGCTTCCGGCTCGTCAGGGCCATTCCACCGCCCAGCGGGGTTCTATCCCCGCTGGGGGTAGAAGCCTTCCGGGCTTCAACCAGGGAAGATCGCTCATGCAACTGAAAAGCATCATCGAGTCCGTAAAGTCGGCCGTCTTGCGGCCGACAGGCAAGCAGAAGGAAGCGTATGGGCGGTTTCTCCATACCATCGCTGCGGCGGGCTTCATCGGCGCCGCGACAATCACCTTCACCGAGACCCAAGTTACCCTGTACGCCGCCGCTCGGGTGGCGTCCCTTGCAATCTGGAGCGTGCTACTATTAATCGTAGGCGCGGTGCTGAGCAAAGGAGATTGAGATGGACATTCTGATTCTGAGCATCATCGCCGGTCTATTGTGCGTCGCAGGCTTATTCCTAGCCAGTCGCGGCACCCAATCGCCGGACGGGAAAGACAAGCACAACCACGCTTGACCTGCACCAGAAGTGAACGACGGCCACCCACGGGTGGCCGTTCTGTTTTCAGGGAGACGAAATGAACGTGTTCCAGCTGCTCAACAAATGGATTCCGGCGCCACAGCCTGCGCCAACGCGCGCCCAACCCTTCGTGGTGCCGCCCGAGGTCCGGTGGCTGGCGATCGACTTGCCGCAGCCTTCTGCCGACAAGGGCATGGCCGTGGTCCAGTGGCACCATTGGAGCGAGGGCGGCTACAAGCCGCGGATCCTGGCGCCATTCGATCGCAACAAGGTGCATGGCCACTATGTCGACGATCAACGGCGGTATCGTGGCGGCGTGTTTGACATTCCGGAGCTCGGCCATCTGGCGCGGACCACGTGCGGGGGCACCTGGAGCGGCGACATCCGGGAAATCGACGGGGTCGCGGCGTCGAAGGGGCCGATCGAGCACTGCGCCTCGCTCGATGAATTCGCCAAGCTGCATTGCGAGGGGCTGATTCAGGATGCGACCGAAGAGAAGCTCATCGCGAACTGGCGCTGGGAAGATAGATTCGGTCGAGAGGATGGCGGTCGCCTGACCATCGGACAGTTCGCCTGGGATGAGCGGACGTTCTGGATCAACAGCGGCGGATCGCATCATTTCGCGGCCGCCAGGTATCTTGCCGACAAGCTGGATCGCAAGCTGACGGTCCAAGGAAAGCTGTGTCGGTACGAGCTCGTCGCCGAGCCGGCAACCCGATTGCTGAACCAATATCAGGTGCTGGGCATGCCAACCGAAACCTATGACGCAGTCTATGAGGCGTTCGAGGCGGCCCACGTGCCGCACTTCTGGGCCAAGGGGCCATTCCCGCTCGGCGGTCGTGCGGTCCTGTTGCCGCATGCCGATCCACGCGCCCAGCAAGCCGCCAAGATGCTGATTCAGGCGGGCGCCGCCGACCTGGGCGCGCAGCTGCGTGCGGATCTGCAGCGGCAGTACGCCAACGCGCGTCTGTAGCAAAGGGCCCCGTCCCAAGGGCTGCCTGCTAAGGCCTCAAAGGGCCGGCCCAAAGGGTAAGGGGCCTAACCCCGAAAGGCCGCCAGCTGCGCTAGAAGACCGCGCAGCTGGCTAGAAATGGCTCAAAGGGCTAAGGGGTAAGGGGAAGGCCGTTAAAGCCCAAGGGGAAAGGGCTTTAACGGAAGGCCAAGGGCTGACCCAAGGCCAAACGGCGAAGGCCGTAACCGGCTGTGCCAGATTTGGGGAACCAGGCATCATACCCAAATCTGCCGAAGTTGTCCCGCGATATCCCCCTTCCCGGCTGAGACAATTCCCGAGACTGCCAATCCTGGCTTGGCTATTGTTCGCCCGTCGAATTTCTGAGGCGAACATGCCGAATTCCGAATCCCTGCAGCGGCTGCAAGCCGCCCTCGAGGCGCAGTCGGCCGCGCATTGGTGGCCGGTGCTGTCGAAATGGCTCGCGCACTGCGACGGCTGGCACAGCCTCCATACGGCTGCCGACGACCCTGACCCAGCGATCGCGGAAGTGACCGACCTAGTTGAATCAGGTGAAGCGGACACCGATGCCCGTTTCGCCCTGGCGCTGGCCAAGCTCGAACTGGCGCGCCGGCGCGCCGTGATTCGGCCCGGCGTTTTCTGGAGCGCCTTCGACAGTTCTTTCGCGGACTTCCTGGAGTTGGCGCCGGCGGCGGAAGTTCGGACCTTTCACGATACGCGTACCCCGACCCAGCGCATTGCCTTCACCCTCCTCGGCTGGGCCTTATTCGACCAGAGACCGTGATCGCGGAGGCCTGACATGGCGAACGTGAGACAGCTACGCGCACCCCAGACAAGCGGAATCTCGCTGGAGCGTTTCACGAAAGCTGTCCGCCCCAGACGGGGCGACGAGTCATGCCTCGTGCCCTGGCACAGCGACATCCTTGCCCTCATCGACCAGCGCTACACGCTGAACCAGATCCAGGAATACCTGGCCGCCAATGGCGTCGCGATCTCGACGAATGGGATCTCAATGTACGTCTGCAGATGGCGAACGAAGGCTCAGGCAGAGCCGAAAGCGGTGAGCGCCCCGCGCCAGATCTCGACGTCGGCAAGGACGCGCGCAAAGCGACAGATGAAGACGCGCAACAGCCGATTGAGCGACGCCGAGATCTGCCAGCGTAACGGCTGGGGCCCCGGCACCCTGCTCGCCGGCGAGAACGATCATGGTGTAAGCGTCATTCGCCTGACCGCAATCGGCGATCGAGAAGTCCTGGCGCGGCACATCACGCAAAACGGTGAGCCGGTCAGCGAGCTCGCCGGCCGGGAACTGAACTGGACGCTGACGAAGCGCGACTGGCGCCGCGTGCGCAGCGAAGCGAGGTAGCTATGGCGCGCAGAAAGATCGCGAAGTGGATGGCCGTACCGGGCGGCTTCGCCAGTTACATCGGCCGATCGAGCCGCCTGCTGCGCGGAGGCCGCATGGTCAAGGTCGTAGCTGAGGCAACCGGCAAGCGCATGGTGGTTGAAGCCATCGGCCACAAGGGAGCACCCGTGCAATTCACCGTGAAGACCATGAACCTGGGGCAACCGCAGCCCGGGCTATTCGATTAGGAGAGACGTATGCAGAGCATCGTGGGCAAAGCGTTATCGCAACGGCACATCGAGAGGAGGCCGATCCCGGTACGGGCAATTCAATGGGTGCTGCTTATGTCCTTCGCCATCCAACTGGTCGGTATTCCCCTTGTCACCTTCTGGCCGGAGCGTTCGCATGCGCTCGGCCCATTCCTTCTGCTCGGTGCAGCCGTAACCCTCCGCGCATGGTTCGATATAAAGGTGTATGGAGTCGCGCGAGCGCTATTTGCACCGGAACGCCTGCCGCAGCCTGATGAATACGGTTTCTTCCTTCACCCTGACATTCCGGACACCAAGGAAGACGAGAGCATCGTTTCCCCGCTCAAAGCGCTGGGATATGAGGCCGCGTTTGTCGGCATGGATGTCGATGCACCGGAGGCATTGATCGACGACTACTTCGACAAAAACGACCTCTCCGCGGTGAAGCGCTGGACGCCGACTCGGCCACAAGGCGAAGGATGGACGCTTGTCGCCAAATACGACACCGAGGATGGACCCTACGCCATGTTCGTCCGTCCCACGCATCGGGAAGCAGAATCGGCGCAAGAGGTGCCGGCATGACTACGGCTGTCGCCTCGCCTGACCACCGACTGACCCTTGCTTGTGGCGGGACAAAAGGAGCAACCTCAGCGACTCCAATTCAAGTGGACGCGCACGATTGGATCCGCGGCTTGCGTCTCGAATACTGGCGCGTGGCACAGCTGCGTGAACTGCGCGTTGGCGAGCAGTTCTGGATTGCCTTCTTCTCAGGACCAGGCGTCACGAAATCTTGCAAAGGCCACTGCGAAGCGTACATCGAGCGCATACGTGGCGGCTATCGTTTCGCCGCTGTATGGACGATGAACTGGACCGCCAATGCTAGGCACGCTCACGTCATGACTGATGGCTATTTCAACCTGTTGAAGGGCAACGTCGTGGAGTTCCAAAGCGAACGCGATGTCGAGGCGGTGCGAAGCTTCCGCCTGGTGTGTCGCTACGTGGCCCATATCCTTCGGCACGCGAAACGCTACGGTCTCGGCGCGCTCTACCATGGAGCGCCCTATCACTGCCATTCCCTGTGGCACGGAGAAGTCCTTCTCAAGGACGGTGCAACGCGATTCGGCGTTGAAGGCCCTGTGCCGCGAGGCCTTGGCGCGATCGTGGACGTTGCCATCGCTATTGGCGCCGTTCCTTCTCTCAGCGACGACACAGACGAATGATCTGACCCAGGCCCACAAGAACATGACCCAATTCCCCAACACTGGCAGCACAGGCGAGACGAAAGACGAGTGGATCCACGCCCGGGTGGCTCACCTGGTCGCGGATTCGCACACCCAAATCGAGATTCTGGACAGCATCATGGAGACGCCGGGCGACACGCGCAGCGCCATGATGGGTGCCTTTGAAGTGGTTGCGGAGGATCCTCCGAAGTCACCCGCGCACGATCGTGCTATCACTGTCATCGCACGGCTGATCGTCCAGCGCGCTACGGAACTCGCCACTCTCGAGTGGGACCGCATGGCGCGTTCCATCGAGCCCGAATTGTGTGCTGCAGCCGCTGCATGATCGAAGTGCTGATCGGCAAGAGCTTGTTCCCCCTGCGCGACGTCAGCCAGATCCGCGCGGGGAACATCTTTCGCATGTCGGATGGCGGCAAGGTCGGGACGCTTGTCGAGGCCGTTGAGGATCCCCGGCAGGAACCGCATCCCCAAAATGCCGACGTGATGGTCTGGCACGTGACGACGAAGGTGGCGAAGCTATGAGCATCTCGACTGTCGGCTCCCATACCGTTTCCAGCTGCCCCTACTGCGACAAGCTGCTGACCGTTCCGGTCACCGGCGCGGCGGGCATGCATGCCCTGATAGCGATCCTGCAGGAGCACTTCGTCGAGTCGCCTGAGTGCCTGCAAACGCATCAGCAGACCGTCCGACACGTCTTCGGCACCTTGGCGGCGAACCCGCTATCAGCGGCTTTTCTGGAAGAGATATTCCCTCACGAACGACAGCGCGACGACGATCTGCTGGACGTGGCGAAGATCACGAGGAACGGCGATCCCGAGATCTACTATCTCGAGGCC
>DAIDAU010000264.1 GCA_027310465.1 Rhodocyclaceae bacterium | reverse complement strand
CATCAACGCGGTGCTGCGCCGCCGCGCCGCGCCGCCGCCGCCCGGAGCGCCCGCGCCGAAAGAAGAAGTGGTGCGCTTCGGCAGCGTCGCCATCAACCTCGCCACGCGCGAACTGACGCGCAACGGCACCGTGACGTCGCTGACCACCGGAGAGTTCGCCCTGCTCAAGATACTGGTGACCCATCCGCGCCAGCCGATGAGCCGCGACAAGCTGATGGAGCTGGCGCGCGGACGCGAGTACGACGTCTTCGACCGTTCGATCGACGTGCGCATATCGCGCTTGAGGAAACTCGTCGAGGACGATCCGGCCAAGCCTCGCCACATCCAAACGGTCTGGGGCTTCGGCTACGTGTTCGTTCCCGACGGCAAGAAGGCGGAATGAGCTTTTTCCCGCGCACCCTGCTGTGGCGCACGTTCCTGCTGATCGCGCTGCTGATGCTGCTGTCCGTGTGGGCTTGGTTCGCGATCTTCAATACCTATGAGCGCGAGCCGCGTGCGCGGCAGCTGTCCCAGCTGATCGTCAGCGCGGCCAACCTGACGCGCGCCGCGCTGATCACCGCCCGACCCGAGGCGCGCCTCGAACTCCTGCGCGAACTCTCGGCGCGCGAGGGCATCCACGTCTACCCGGCCGAACCCGCCGATCGCGTCGCGCCCCTGCCCGATCGCCCCTTCCTCAGGCGCGTGCAGACGCTGGTGCGCGCGCAGCTCGGTCCCGACACCGTCCTGACGCTCGAGCGCGGCGACGAGCACGCCTTGTTCGTCAGCTTCCGCATCGACGACAGCGACGAAGGCGACTACTGGCTGGCGATGCCGCTCGAGCGCATCGACCGGCACTTTCCCATCGAATGGCTGGGCTGGGGCGCCGCGGCCCTGCTGCTGTCGCTCGTCGGCGCCTGGCTGATCGTCTCGCGCGTCGTGCGGCCGCTGAAGCGCCTTGCCCAGGCGGCCGCCGAGATCGGGCGCGGACGCACGCCGCACCCGGTGGTCGCCGCAGGCCCGGCCGAAATCGAGACCCTGGCGCTCGCCTTCAACCAGATGAGCACCGACCTCGCGCGCCTCGACCAGGATCGCGCGCTGATCCTCGCCGGCATCTCGCACGACCTGCGCACTCCCCTCACGCGGCTGCGCATGAGCGTCGAGATGAGCGGCATGGACGAGGCCTCGCGCGCGGAATCCGCCGCGGACATCGACGAGATGGATCGCACCATCGGCCAGTTTCTCGACTTCGCCCGCGCCGACGGCGGCGAGCCCGCGCAGGACGTCGACGTCGCTGCCATGCTCGACGACCTGGCGGAGCAGTATCGGCGGCGCAACGCCGCCGTCGGCGTCGACGCCCAGCCGCTGCCGCTTCAGAGCGTTCGCCCGAAGGCGCTGCGGCGCGCGGTCGGCAACCTGATCGAAAACGCGCTGCGGCATGCCGGCGCCGACCTGCCCGTCGACCTGCGGCTGCAGGCGAGCGGCGGCGAACTGCGCATCGCGGTGTCCGACCGCGGTCCCGGCATCCCGCCGGACGAGGCCGAACGCCTCAAGCTGCCGTTCACGCGACTCGAAACGGCGCGCACCGACGCCATCGGCGCCGGCCTGGGTCTCGCCATCGTCGAACGCATCGCGCGCAGCCACGGCGGGCGGCTCGAACTGCAGCCGCGCGACGGCGGCGGACTCGTCGCCGGCATCGTGATACCGCGATCCGACGCGACGGCCGCATGAGCCGATGAGCGACCGCGAGAGCGCCGAAGCGCTGTTCTACGAGGCCAATCGCCTGATGGGCGCGGACGACCTCGGCGGCGCCGAAGCCGCGCTGCGCGAGGCGCTGCGCCTAGACCCAGATTTCGCCGAAGCCTGCGCCAACCTCGGCATGCTGCTCGACCGGCGCGGCGCGGCCGACGAAGCCGAGGCCTGCCATCGGCGTTCCATCGCGCTCGACCCCGGCTACGCGCGCACGCACATGAACCTCGGCGTCAATCTCGCGCAGCGCAAGCGCTTCGCCGAAGCCGAACGGGCCTACGGCGAAGCCCTGCGACTGGAGCCGGACTCGCCTGCCGCCTGGTCGAATCTCGGCGTCCTCTACGCCTGCATGAAGCGCGAAGCCGAGGCCGAGCAGTGCTACCGCACCGCGACGCTGATCGACGCCGGCTACGCCAAGGCGAAATTCAATCTCGCCTACCTGCTGCTGCGCCAGGGCCGCTACGAGGAGGGATGGGAGTGCCTCGAAGCGCGCGACTGGTACGCGGTGCTCGAAGACCGCTTGCCCTGCCCGCGCTGGCGCGGCGAAGATATCGCCGGCCGATCGCTGCTCGTGGCCTTCGAAGCCGGCCACGGCGACATGATCCAGTTCTGCCGCTACGTGCCGATGCTGAAAGCCAAAGGGGCGGCGCGCGTCGCCTTGATCTGCCATCCGCCGCTCAAGTCACTGTTCGCCACGTTGGACGGCATCGACGAGATCATCGGCTTCGACGAGCCGCTGCCCGCCGTGCATCACGATTTCTGGACGGCGCCCCTGAGCCTGCCCTACCACTGCGCGACGCGGCTCGACACGATTCCCGCCGCGCTGCCTTATCTGCATGCCGACCCGCAACGCATCGCGCGCTGGCAACCCCTGCTGCCGGCCGGCGCCCTGCGCGTCGGCCTGGTGTGGAAGGGCAGCCGCGGCTTCGAGAACGACGCCGACCGCTCGCTGCCTTCGCTCGACGTGCTAGCGCCGCTCGGCGAGGTTCCCGGCGTCGGCTTCGTCAGCCTGCAAAAGGGCGCGGGCGAGGACGAAGCCGCGCGGCCGCCGCGCCAACTGCCGCTCGTCGACCTCGGTTCCAAGCTCGCCGATTTCGCCGATACCGCGGCCGTCATCGCCGCGCTCGACCTCGTCATCAGCGTGGACACCGCCGTCGCCCATCTGGCCGGCGCCCTGGCCAAGCCCTGCTGGCTGCTGCTGCCCGACTACAAGGCCGACTGGCGCTGGCTCGCCGACCGCAGCGATTCGCCCTGGTATCCCGGCGTGATGCGGCTTTTCCGCCAAGCGCGCGCCGGCGACTGGTCGCCCACCGTCGCGCAGCTGCGCGAAAGCCTCGCGGCGCTCGCCGCCGGTTCCGCGCCGCACTGAACTTCCGCGCCGCGCGCGCTTCAAACCCGCTGATCCCATTCATGAAGGAGAGGCCATGGCGGCTGCGATAGCGGCGGAACGCGTGCTGGAAGTGCGGCATTGGAACGACCGGCTGTTCAGCTTCAAGACCACCCGGGACCGCGGCCTGCGTTTCGAAAACGGCCATTTCGTCATGCTCGGCATCGAGATCGAGGGCAAGCCGCTGATGCGCGCCTACAGCATCGCCAGCGCCAACTACCAGGAGCACCTCGAGTTCCTCAGCATCAAGGTGCAGGACGGCCCGCTCACCTCTCGCCTGCAGCATCTCAAGCAGGGCGATACCGTGCTCGTCAGCCGCAAGCCGGTCGGCACGCTGGTGATGCGCGATCTCCGGCCCGGCCGGCGCCTCTACCTGCTCGCCACCGGGACCGGGCTCGCGCCTTTCCTCAGCATCATCCGCGACCCCGAAACCTATGAGCGCTTCGAGAAGGTCGTCCTGGTACACGGCGTGCGCTTCGCCAGCGAACTGGCCTATCGCGGCTTCATCGAGCGGGAACTTCCGGCCGACGAATTTCTCGGCGAACTGGCGCGCCGCCAGTTGATCTACTACCCGACGGTGACGCGCGAGCCGTTCGAACACAGCGGCCGCATCACCCACCTGATCGAGGACGGCGGGCTGTCCGCCGACATCGGCCTGCCGCCGCTCGATCCCGCGGACGATCGCGCCATGATCTGCGGCAGCCCGATGTTCCTGCGCGACTGCTCGGCCCTGCTCGACCGCCGCGGCTTCCGCATCTCGCCGCACGTCGGCGAGGCCGGCGACTACGTCATCGAGCGCGCGTTCGTCGGCTAGGACGCGAGGTCGGCGCTCGCCTGGCGCTGCCGCAGCAGCCTCGCGTGGCGATGCCGCGCCGTGAGGCGCGGATCGGTGACCACTTTGCCGATGGTCTCGCCGCAGACGGCCACCACGCCGAGCACCGGCAGCACCAGCATCAGCCCCGGGATGCCGGCGACGGCGCCGCCGGCGAAGATCATCAGCACCGTCACGAGCGGGTGCATGTGCAGGCTCTTGCCGATCGTCAGCGGCATGTAGAGGAAATCGTCGAGCAGGCGCGCGACGATGAACAGCGCGACGGACAGGTAGGCGACGGACGGCTGGTCGGGGAAATCCGTGGCGGCGACCAGCACGACGATGGCGCCGCCGAGGATCGAGCCCACGTAGGGGATCCAGGCCAGCACGGCGCAGATCAGGCCCAGCGCGAACGGGTTCGGCAGCCCGAGCAGCCAGAGGCCGAAGGCCAGGGTGAAGGTGTCCAGCACCGTCAGTTTCATCAGCCCGATGAAATAGGCGCGCAGCGTCCGGTCCACCTCGTGCATCAGGTAGAGCGTGCGCTCGAAGAAGGCGTTGGGCACGGCGCGCGCGAGAAAGCGCGTGAAGCGCTGGCCGTCCTTGAGGAAATAGAAGGCGAGGAAGGGCGCCAGCAGCAGCGAAGGCGTCCATGCGGCCACGCCGGTCACGATCGTCTCGACGTGCTCGGCGGCGCTGCCTCCCGAAGCGTCGAACCTCTGCCGGGCGGCTTCCGCCAGATGGGCGTTCGCCAGCACCGACCAGCTGCGCTCCAGGGCCTGGAGCGAATGCTGCGTCAGGCGCAGGCCGCCGGCGATGTAGGGCTCGACCGAGGCCTGGATGTCGACGATATGGCTGGCGATCTGCGGCACGGCGATCGCCGCCGCGACGGCGACGATCAGCAGGAAGACGACGATGTTGGCGGCGGCCGCGGCGTCGCGCGACATGCCGTGATAGACCAGATACTGCGTCGCCGGATAGAGCGCGTAGTAGATGATCAGCGCCAGCATGCAGGGCACGACCAGCCAGAGAATCTTGTGGAACACCAGCAGCAGCAGGCAGGTGACGGCGATGATCGCCGCCCACACCACCGGTCCCGAGCCGCTGCGCGCCGCGCTGGTCACAGGTGCCGGCGCGCCGCGGCGTCGCCGAGCGTCGCGTCGCGCAGCCGCCGGCCCATGTTGCGGGCGAGCTGCAGCGAGATCTTCGAGGCGATGATGCCGTGCGTTTCCATGAGCCCGAGGAAGTCGTCGCGGAAGAACACCGCCAGCCGGGCATTTTCGGCCGCCCGCGCCTGGGCCGCCCGCGGCAGGTTCTCGAGCAGCGCGAGGTCGCCGAAGAAGCCGCCGGCAGCCACCGTCGCCAGCACCGCATCCGACTCGCCCTGGCGGCAGATCAGCACCGAGCCGTCGAGCACGATGTAGATCGCCTGGCCGTCCTCGCCCTCGTCGAAGATCACCTCGTCCTTGAGGAACTCGCGCTCGTGCAGCAGGCCGTCGACGATCGCCAGCTCGCCGGACGAAAGCGCGGCGAACAGCGACAGCGCGCGCAGCCGCTCCATGCGCGGCGTGCTGTTGCGGCGGCGAAACGGATTCAGTTCCACCTCGATCCTCCCCGAGATCGGCTTCCCCCGAGCGGCCGATTCTAATGCATGGGCCAGCGCCGGACGATCTCGTAGCGCGAGCCTTCCGGCCCGGCATGCGATTCGACCAGGACGAACTCATCGACCGGCCAGCGGATCGGCGAGTCGAGCCGGGGCAGCCGCGCGGCGCAATCGGCGTTGCGCACCAGCGTCGCGTGCACGGCGAAGGGACGCGAGTCGAGCGCAAAGCCCGCGGCGGCCAGGTTCCGCGCCAGGTCGGCAGCCAGCCCGCCCAATGCCGGCGGCAATTCGCGGCAGCCCGCCCAGGCGATGCGATTGTGCTTCCAGCAGGCGAACCGATCGAGTTCGAGGACGCAACGCTCCGCCGCCACGGCAACCGCGGCGTCCTCGGCGGCCACGACGCACGACGCGGCGACGCCGCCGAGAAAGGCCAGGGTCAGATGGAGCGACTCGAGGCGCATGGCCCGGCCGCCGCAGGCGCGCTGCAGCGACAGCGCGGCTTCGTGCAGTTGCCGCGCCACGTCGGCCGGCGGCCACAACGCGAAGAACAGGCGGCGCACCGGATCGGGCACGGCCGTTCCGTCGTCAGCTCGCGCGGACCAGCATCGCCGCCGCCTCCGCGGCGATGCCCTCGCCGCGCCCGGCGAATCCCAGGCGCTCGGTCGTCTTGCCCTTGACGTTCACCTGATCCACGGCGACCTCCAGGTCGGCGGCGATGTTGGCGCGCATGGCGGCCACGTGCGGGCCGATGCGCGGCGCCTGCGCGATCACCGTCGCATCGAGGTTGCCGACGCGCCAGCCGGCCTCCTTCACCGCCGCCATCGCGCCGCGCAGCAGCACGCGGCTGTCGGCGCCGCGCCAGCGCTCCTCGGTGTCCGGGAACATGCGGCCGATGTCGCCCAGCCC
>DAIDAU010000248.1 GCA_027310465.1 Rhodocyclaceae bacterium | reverse complement strand
GGCCGGCGGCAACGCAGCCGCCCAGCGTCGCGCCGCGCCCGAAGTGCGGCGGCTCGAACGCCAGCATCTGGTTGTTCGCGGCCAGCGCTGCCTCGATCTCCGCCAGCGGCGTGCCGCAGCGCGCGGTGACGAACAGTTCGGTCGGCTCGTAGGCGACGATGCCGCGGCAGCCGCGCGTCGACAACGGCTGGCCGGCGCCCGGCTGCCCGTAGAACTCCTTGCTGCCGCCGCCGACGATGCGCAGAGGCGTGCGGTGCGCGGCGGCATCGAGCACGGCGCGGCGGAATTCCCGATGGGCGGCGGACGTCACGGCGCCGCGCCCTGCTGCCGGTTCGCGAGACGGTATTCGCGGCAGCGCGCGACGGCCGGCACCGTCTTGCCGGGATTGAGCAGGCCGCCGCCGTCGAACGCCGCCTTGACGGCGTGGAAGGCGGCGATCTCGGCCGGCGCGAACTGCGCGCACATCTGCCCGATCTTCTCGACGCCGACGCCGTGCTCGCCGGTGATCGAGCCGCCGAGCGCGACCGAGAGCTCGAGAATCTCCGCGCCGAAGGCCGTCGCGCGTTCGATGTCGCCGGGACGCGCGGCGTCGTACATGATCAGCGGATGCAGGTTGCCGTCGCCGGCGTGGAACACGTTGGCGCAGCGCAGGCCGTAGCGCCTTTCCATGTCGGCGATGGCGGTGAGCATTTCGCCGAGGCGCTTGCGCGGGATCGTGCCGTCCATGCACAGGTAGTCGGGCGTGATGCGGCCGACGGCAGGGAAGGCGGCCTTGCGTCCCGCCCAGAAGCGCAGGCGTTCCGCCTCGTCGCGCGAGACGCGCACCTGCGTGGCGCCGCTGGCTTCGAGCACCGCGCGCATGCGCTCGATCTCCTCCGCCACTTCCTCGGGCGTGCCGTCCGATTCGCACAGCAGCAGGGCGGCGGCGGCGACGTCGTAGCCGGCCTTGACGAAGGGCTCGACCGCATGGACCGCGGCCTTGTCCATCATCTCGAGCCCGGCGGGAATGATGCCGGCGGCGATGATGTTGGCGACCGCGTCGCCGGCGCGCGTGACGTCGTCGAACGAGGCGAGGACGACCTGCGCCAGTTCGGGCTTCGGCGTCAGCCGCACGGTGACCTCGGTGACGACGAGCAGGTTGCCTTCCGAGCCGTTGAGCAGCGCGAGGATGTCGAGGCCGGCGGCATCGAGCGCGGCAGAGCCGATCTCGACGATCTCGCCGCCGATCGTGGCGCAGCGCGCCCGCAGCACGTTGTGCACCGTCAGGCCGTACTTGAGGCAATGCACGCCGCCCGAGTTCTCGGCGACGTTGCCGCCGATGGTGCAGGCGATCTGGGACGAAGGGTCGGGCGCGTAGTAGAGTCCGTGCGCGGCCGCCGCCTCGGAGATCGCCAGGTTGCGCACGCCGGGTTGGACCACCGCGGTGCGCGCCGCCGCATCGATGCGCAGGATGCGCTTCAGCTTCGCCAGCCCGAGCAGCACGCCGCGCTCGTGCGGCATGGCGCCGCCCGACAGTCCCGTCGCCGCGCCGCGCGGCACGACGGGCACGCCGAGCTCGTGGCAGGCGCGCAGGATCGCGCATACCTGCTGCTCCGTCTCAGGCAGGGCCACGATCAGCGGCAGCCGGCGGTAGGCGGTCAGGCCGTCGCATTCCCACGGCCGCAGTTCCTCGGCGTCGACGTAGATGGCGCCGGGCGGCAGGATTTCGCGCAGCCGCGCCTCGATCGCTTGGCGATCGACCTGGAAGCGGATCGGCGCCGCGGCGTTCACGGTGCGAGCGCCATGCAGACGTACTTGATCTCGAGGTAGTCCTCGATGCCGTACTTCGAGCCTTCGCGGCCGATGCCGGATTGCTTGACGCCGCCGAACGGCGCGACCTCGTTCGAGATGACGCCGGTGTTCACGCCGACGATGCCGCATTCGAGAGCCTCGGCGACGCGCCAGACGCGCGAGAGATCGCGCGCGTAGAAATAGCCGGCGAGGCCGGACTCGGTGGCGTTGGCGAGCGCGACCGCCTCGGCTTCGGTGCCGAAGCGGAACAGCGGCGCGACGGGGCCGAAGGTCTCCTCGCGCGCGCAGCGCATCGCGGCGGTGACGTCGGCCAGCACCGTCGGCTCGAAGAAGGTGCCGCCGCGCTCGTGGCGCTTGCCGCCGGCGAGTACGCGCGCGCCCCTTGCGACGGCGTCGGCGACATGCGCCTCGACCTTGGCCAGCGCCTGCGCGTCGATCAGCGGTCCCTGGGCGACGCCTTCCTCGGTGCCCGGTCCGACCTCGAGCGCACGCACCCGGGCGGCCAGCTTTTCGGCGAAAGTCTCGTAGACGCCGTCCTGCACCAGCAGGCGGTTGGCGCAGACGCAGGTCTGGCCGGTGTTGCGGTATTTGCTCGCCATGGCGCCGTCCACCGCCGCGTCGATATCGGCATCGTCGAACACGATGAACGGCGCGTTGCCGCCGAGTTCCAGCGACACCTTCTTCACGGTGGCCGCGCATTGCGCCATCAGCAGGCGGCCCGTCTCGGTGGAGCCGGTGAAGGAGAGCTTGCGCACCAGCGGACTGCCGGTGAGTTCGCCGCCGATCAGCGGCGCGGAGGCGGCCGATCCGGTGACGACGCTCAGCACGCCCGGGGGGAAATCCGCGCGGCGCGCGAGTTCGGCCAGCGCCAGGGCGCTGAGTGGCGTCTGCTCGGCGGGCTTGACGACCACCGTGCAGCCGGCGGCGAGCGCGGGGGCGACCTTGCGCGTGATCATCGCGGCGGGGAAGTTCCACGGCGTGATGGCGGCGCAAACGCCGATCGGCTGCTTGAGCACGACGATGCGCTGGTTGCCGGCGGGGCTCGGCATGGTGTCGCCGTAGACGCGCTTGGCTTCCTCGGCGAACCACTCGACGAAGCTCGCGGCATAGGCGATTTCGCCCCTCGCTTCGGCGAGCGGCTTGCCCTGTTCGGCCGTCATGAGGCGGGCGAGGTCGTCCGCGTTCGCCGTGATCAGGTCGAACCAGCGGCGCAGCACGGCGGCGCGCTCCTTGCCGGTCCTGGCGCGCCACGCCGGCCAGGCGCGGTCGGCTGCTTCGATGGCGCGGCGCGTTTCCGCCGCGCCGAGGTCGGATACTTCGGCGAGCATCGCGCCGTTCGCCGGGTCGCGCACCGGAAAGACGGCGCCGCGGTCGGCGGCACTCCATTCCCCGGCGACGAACGCCTTGTCGCGCAGCAGGCCGGGATCGTCGAGGACCAGCGTCATGAATCTCCTCCCATGGGCGGGGCGTTACAGCCCCAGATAGGCGCGGCGCACTTCGCCGTTGTCGAGCAGTTCCCGTCCCGTGCCGGACAGGACGGTGCGTCCGGCTTCGACGGCGTAGGCGTGGTCGGCGAGGCGCAGCGTGTGCTGCGTGTTCTGCTCGACCAGCAGCACGGTGACGCCGCGGCGGTTGATTTCCTTCACCACGCCGAATACCTCCTCCACCATCAGCGGCGCCAGGCCGAGCGAGGGCTCGTCGAGCATCAGCAGGCGCGGCGCCGCCATCAGGCCGCGGCCGATGGCGACCATCTGCTGCTCGCCGCCGGACAGCGTGCCCGCCATCTGCCGCTGGCGTTCCTTGACGCGCGGAAAGATGGCGAAGACTTCCTCCAGCCGCTCGGCCCGGCCCGCCTTGGGCGTCGAGTAGGCGCCCATCAGCAGGTTGTCGAGCACGCTCATGTCGGGAAACAGCCGCCGGCCTTCGGGCACGAGCACGATGCCGCGCCGCACGATGTCCATCGACGCCGCCTGGTGGAGGCATTCGCCGTCGAACGCGATCTCGCCGGCCTTCGGCCTGACGAGGCCCGACAAGGTCTTCAGCGTCGTCGTCTTGCCCGCGCCGTTGGCGCCGATCAGCGCCACGATCTCGCCCTGCGGCACCTCGAAGGAGACGTCCCAGATCGCCTGGACGTTGCCGTAGGCCACCTGCAGGTTCTTCACGCTCAGCATCACGCCGCTCCTTCGCCGAGGTAGGCCTTGACGACGGCCGGATTGCGCACCACGTCGGCGGGCGCGTCGTCGGCGATCTTGACGCCGTGATGCAGCACCACCACGCGATCGGAGATCTTCATGATGGCGCGCATGTGGTGCTCGACGAGGATGACCGTGATGCCGCTGTCGCTCAGCTTCTGCACCAGTTCGCAGGCGGCTTCGACCTCGGTCGGGTTGAGGCCGCCCATGGGCTCGTCGAGGAACAGCAGCTTGGGCCGCGTCGCCAGGCAGCGCGCGATTTCGAGCCGCTTCTGCTGGCCGAGCGTGAGGTCCGACGCGTCGCAGTCGGCCTTGCCCGCGAGATCGAGCAGGGCGAGGATGCTGCGCGCCGCGGCGGCGGCGCGCGCGCGCACCGGTTCGCGCAGGAAGGCCGCGAGCGTCACGTTCTCGAGCACCGTGAGCTTGCGGAACGGCTTGACGATCTGGAAGGTGCGGGCGATGCCGCGGCGCACGATGGCGTGTGGGCGCAGGCCGACGACGTTCTCGCCGTCCAGCCTGACCTCTCCCGACGTGGCGGGGATGAATCCCGCCATCAGGTTGAAGGCGGTCGTCTTGCCGGCGCCGTTGGGGCCGATGAGGCCGAGGATCTGGCCGGCCTCGAGCCGGAACGACAGGTCCGAGACGGCGCGCAGGCCGCCGAAATCCTTGCGCAGCTGGTTGACTTCGAGCAGTGCCATGTCTTTCCCCTAGCGCCCGACGGCCAGGCGCAGCAGGGCGCGCAGCTTGCCCCAGATGCCTTCGGGCAGATAGCGGACGATCAGCATCATGAAGAGACCGTAGAAGATCAGGTGACCCGACTGGAAGCGCTCGCGGAACACCTCGCTGATGGTCACCAGGAAGATCGCGCCGACGATAGGTCCGCCCGTTGTGGCGATGCCGCCGACGACGGCGATGAACACCATCTCCACCGACAGGGCGACCGAGAACACCGCGTCGGGATCGACGTAGCGGAAGTAGAGGCCGTAGAAGCCGCCGGCCAGCCCGACCAGCGCGGCGGAAAGCGCGAGCGCCACGACGCGCGTGCGCACGGTGTCGATGCCCGCCGCCTCGGCGCTGTCCATGTCCTCGCGCACCGCGAGCAGGTAGGCGCCCAGGCGCGACTGCGCGATGAAGTGGTTGGCGCCCATGGCGAGCAGGGCCAGCAGCGCGGCGATGTAGTAGAAGGGCAGCTTGCTCTCCCAGTCGACGGCGTGGCCGAACAATGTCAGCTCGGGCAGCTGGGTGATCAGCAGGCCCTGCGGGCCGGCCGTCAGGCTCTCCCAGTTGAGGGCGACGAGGCGCACGATCTCGGCGACCGCCAGCGTCGCGAGGGAGAAGTACGGCCCGCGCAGGCGGAAGCAGAGCAGGCCGATCGGCACGGCGATCAGCGTCGCCAGGGCGCCGCCGGCCGCCAGGCCGAGCCACGGCGACCAGCCGAGCTTGAGGTGCAGCAGCATCGTCGCGTAGGCGCCGACGCCGAGGAAGGCGGCGTGGCCGAACGACACCTGGCCGGCATAGCCGCCGAGCAGGTTCCAGGCGACGCCGAGCAGCGTCGAGAACAGCACCATGATCAGCAGGTGATGGAAGAAGGGATTGGGCGCGGCGAGCGGCGCGAGCAGCAGCACGAGCGCGCCGGCGGCGCCCATCAGCCGGCTGTCGAAAACGCCCTTGCGGGCGACGGCGGCGCCGATGGCGGAGTTGTTCACGAGGTTCTCCCGACGCCGAACAGCCCGGCCGGCCGCAGCAGCAGCACGCCAAGGAACAGCACGAAGCCGATGGCGTCCTTGTAGGCCACCGAAACGTAGACGGCGCCGAGCGACTCGACGACGCCGCGGAGGACGCCGCCGGCGATCGCGCCGGGAATCGAGCCGAGGCCGCCGAGCACGGCGATGACGAAGCACTTGACGATGAGGATCTCGCCGACCGTCGGGTAGAGGTACAGCGAGGGCGCGAGCAGCACGCCCGCGGCGCCGGCCAGCGCGGTGCCGAGGCCGAAGGTGATCATGTCGATGCGCGCCACGTTGACGCCCATCAGCGCGGCGGAATCCGGGTTCTGCGCGGTGGCGCGCACCGCGCGGCCGGTGTCGGTGCGCGCGAGGAACAGGTAGAGCGCGCTGGTGAGTGCGATCGCCAGGCCGAAAGCGATGGCCAGCGGGATCGACACCGAGATGCCGAACGGCCGCGCCGGCGTCATGCCGTAGTCGAGGCTGATGGTGCGGTAGTCGCCGTTCCAGAAGAACAGCGCCAGGTTGGCGATGAGCAGCGACAGCCCGGCGGTGTAGAGCAGGGTGTTGAGTTCGCCGCTGGGAATCACGCGGGCGAGCAGGAAGCGCTGCACCGCCATGCCGAAGGCGAACATCGCCGGCATCCAGAGCAGCAGCGAGACGAAAGGATCGATGCCGGCTTCGTGCGCCCAATAGGCGCCGAACATGCCGAGCATCACCATCTCGCCGTGCGCCATGTTGATGATGCGCATGACGCCGAAGACGACGGTCAGCCCGACGGCGATCATCGCGTAGAGAGTGCCGGTCAGCGTGCCGCTGACGAGGCTTTGCAGCAGTGTGTCCATGGCAGGCCTGGAAAAGGCCCGCCGCCGTCAAGAGGGAGGGGTGCGGCGGCGGGCAAGGGGAGACATCAGATCTTGCTGGGGTCCGGGAAGACGTAGGCGGCTTCGGCGTTCGCCTTCGGATAGACGTTGACCAGTTCGCCGCCGCGCCACTGCGCCATCACCGAGTGGTCGCGCGAATTGACGTTCTGGTTGGTGTACTGGTCGCCGAGCGGGCCGCTCCAGTTGCCGAACCGGGTCTTGCCGAAGGCGGTCTGCATGTCGGTGGCCAGCAGCGCCTGGCGCACGGCGTCGCGGTCGCTGTCGAGATTGCCGGTCAACTTGGCGCGCCGCACGGCGTCGGCGATGACGTAGATCGCCGAATAGCCTTCGACCTCGTGCTCGTGCGGATGGATCTGGTACTTGGCGTAGAAGTTCTTGTAGAACGCTTTGGTCAGCGGGTCGTTCGGGTTGCCCGACCAGGCGGCGGAAGAGAACACGTTCTCGGCGAGCGGACCGAGCTGCTTGGCGAAATCGGCGACACCGAAGCCGCCGCCGAAGCCGACGAAGGCGCGCGCCTTGATGCCGATCTCCTTGGCGTGGCGCGTCATGAGGATGGCGTCGGTGGTGGACACCGCGACCATCAGCAGCACGTCGGGATTGGCGCCCTTGACCTTGGTCATGATCGGCTTGAAGTCGAGGGTGTTGACCGGGTAGGCCTCGTCGCCGACGATCGGGACGTTCTTCGACTTGAGGAAGGCCATCGTGGCGTTGCCGATGCTCTTGCCGAACAGGCTGTTGTCGTAGACGACGGCGACCGACTTGGGCATGGCGCCCGGCACTTCGGCGATGAACTTGTGGAAGGCCTCGGGGTAGATGGAGCCCGTCGGGTTCTGGCGGAACACCCACTCGAAGCCCTTGGCCGTGATGGCGTCGGCGGAGGGATGGTCGACCAGGTAGGGCGTCTTGAGGCGCTGGGCGATCGACGCCACTTCCATGGCCTGGCCCGAGGCGCGGCCGCCGGTGAGCACCAGCACCTTGTTCTGCGTGATCAGCTTCTCGGCCACCGTCGCCGCCAGCGGATTCTTCGCCTGGTGATCCTCGATGATGACTTCGAGCTTGCGCCCGTTGACGCCGCCCTTGGCGTTGATCTCCTCGACGGCCAGGCCGTAGGCCTTCTTGAACTTGTCGCCGAAGGGAGCGTCGGGACCGGTCATCGGCTGGGGCGCGCCGATCTTCAGCGTTTCCTCGGCCATGGCGGTCCCCGCGGCAAGCGCCAGCGCGACGACGATGCCGCGTTTCAGTCTTGTCAGTTTCATGGTTCTCCTCCTGTTGTGTGTGGGTGGTGCTGCGCGCCGTCAGTGCGTCGGCATGATGAAGGCGTTGCTGTTCAACGGGTCGTTGGGCCAGCGCGCGGTGATGGTCTTCAGCCGCGTATAGAAGCGCACGCCCTCCATGCCGTGGGTGGCGTGATCGCCGAACAGCGAGCGCTTCCAGCCGCCGAAACTGTGGAAGGCCATCGGCACCGGGATCGGCACGTTGATGCCGACCATGCCGACCTGGATGCGCTGGGCGAACTCGCGCGCCGCGTGGCCGTTGCGCGTGAAGATGGCGGTGCCGTTGCCGAACTCGTGCGCGTTGATCAGCTCGACGGCGGCGTCGAAGTCCGGCACGCGCACCACGCACAGCACCGGGCCGAAGATCTCTTCGCGGTAGATGCGCATCTGCGGCGTGACGCGGTCGAACAGGCAGCCGCCGAGATAGAAGCCGTCCTCGTGCCCCGGATGGGCGCCGGCCTTGAAGCCGCGCCCGTCCACCACCAGCTCCGCGCCTTCGGCGACGCCGAGGTCGACGTAGCTCTTGACCTTTTCGTAGTGCGCGCGGGTGACCAGCGGCCCCATCTCGGCCTCGGGCCAGGTGCCGGGACCGACCTTGAGGTCGCGCGCGCGCTCGGCGATGCGGCCGACCAGCTCGTCGGCGACGTCGCCGACGGCGACGGCCACCGAGATCGCCATGCAGCGCTCGCCGGCGGAGCCATAGGCGGCGCCGACCAGGTTGTCGACGGTCTGGCCGAGGTCGGCGTCGGGCAGCACCACCATGTGGTTCTTGGCGCCGCCGAGCGCCTGCACGCGCTTGCCGTGCGCCGCACCGGTGGCGTAGATGTATTCGGCGATGGGGGTCGAGCCGACGAAGCTGACGGCGGCGACGTGGGGATCGGTCAGCAGGGCGTCGACTGCCTCCTTGTCGCCGTTGACGACGTTGAAGACGCCGTCGGGCAGCCCGGCTTCCTTGAGCAGCTCGGCCAGGCGCAGCGCGGTCGACGGATCGCGCTCGGACGGCTTGAGGATGAAGGCGTTGCCGCAGGCCAGGGCCACCGGGAACATCCACATCGGCACCATCGCCGGGAAGTTGAACGGCGTGATGCCGGCGCAGACGCCGAGCGGCTGGCGCATCGACCAGCTGTCGATGCCGTTGCCGATCTGGTCCGAGAACTCGCCCTTCTGCAGGTGCGGGATGCCGCAGGCGAACTCGACGACCTCGATGCCGCGCGTCAGTTCGCCGCGCGCGTCGGACAGCACCTTGCCGTGCTCGGCCGTGATCAGCGCCGTCAGCTCGACGGCGTGGCGCTCGAGCAGTTCCTTGAAGCGGAACATGACGCGCGCGCGGCGCAGCGGCGAGGTCGCCGCCCACTTCGGGAAGGCGTCGCGCGCCACGGCCACCGCGCGTTCCACCTCGGCCCGGCTGGCCAGCGCCACCTGCGCCGCCAGGGCGCCGGTGGCCGGATTGAAGACGTCGCCGCGGCGGCCGCTCTCGCCGGCACGCATGGCGCCGCCGACGAAATGTCCGAGCTGGCTTACCGCTGTCTCGTGAACCTTGTTCATTTCCATTGTCTCCTTGTGGCAACGCCGGAGGCCTTGATGGCCATTTCTCCGTCGTTCAGGATACTGAACGGTATCCAATACGCTGTACGAAGCATAGTGGTGCGCCCCGCACCTGTCAACCGATCGCGGCGTCGCGGCAGCGCGGACGCCAACCGTTCATGCCGTGCCGGCGGGCGCCGCGGCCTACGCGCCGTAGCGCAGGAACAGGGCCTGGGTGCCGTCGCGGCCGTGGCCCTGCGCGACGAGCTCGCTATGGAAGCGCTGCGCCATCGCCAGTCCGGGGAGATCGAGCCGCATGCGCCCGGCCTCCTGCAGCGCGATGCCGAGGTCCTTGAGGAAGTGCTCGACGAAGAAGCCCGGCGCGAAGTCGCCGGCGAGGATGCGCGGGCCGAGGTTGTTGAGCTGGAAGCCGCCGGCGGCTCCGCCGCCGATCGACTGCAGCACCGTCGCGGCGTCGAGTCCGGCGCGCCTGGCGTAGGCGAGGCCTTCGCAGACGCCGATCAGCGTCGAGGCGATGACGATCTGGTTGCACATCTTGGTGTGCTGGCCGGCGCCCGGCCCGCCCTGGCGCACGACGCTGGTCCCCATCGTCTTCAGCAGCGGCAGGGCGCGCTCGAAGGCGACGGCATCGCCGCCGACCATGATCGAGAGCTTCGCCTCGCGCGCGCCGACGTCGCCGCCCGAGACGGGCGCATCGAGCGCGGCCAGGCCGCGTGCGGCCGCCGCCGCGGCGATGCGGCGCGCGAGTTCCGGGCTCGACGTGGTCATGTCGATGAGCAGGGCATCGGGATTGGCGCGGGCGACGATGCCGTCGGGGCCGAGGTAGATCGCCTCGACGTCGGCGGGAAAGCCGACCATGGTGACGACGACGTCGCTGGCCGCGGCCACGCTGCCCGGGCCGTCGCGGCGGTGCGCGCCGCGCGCCGCGAGCGCGTCCGCCTTCCCCGGGGAGCGGTTGAACACGTGCAGCTCGTGGCCAGCCGCGAGAAGATGGCCGGCCATGCTGCGGCCCATGATGCCGAGGCCGATGAAGCCGACCCGCAGCGGCGTCGTGGCGGTGGTCATGGCATGTCTCCCCCCCGTCAATGGCCGCGGCCGAGATAGGCGGCTTGCACGGCCGGATCGTTCTTCAGCGACGCGGCATTGCCGCTCGCGCTGATGCGCCCGTTCTCCAGCACGTAGCCGTAGTCGGCGACGTTCAGCGCCGCCGCGGCGAACTGCTCGACCAGCAGCATGGTGATGCCTTCGCTCTTGAGCTGCGCAATGATGCGGAAGACTTCCTCCACCAGCCGCGGCGCCAGCCCCATCGAGGGCTCGTCGAGCAGCAGCACGTCGGGACAGAGCATCAGCGCCCGGCCCATCGCCAGCATCTGCTGCTCGCCGCCCGACAGCGTGCCGGCGAGTTGGTTGCGGCGCTCGCGCAGCCGGGGGAAAAGGCCGAACACCCGTTCCATGTCGCCCTCGACGTCGCCGCGGGCGCGGCCGAAGGTCAGGCGCGGGAAGGCGCCGAGGCGCAGGTTGTCGGTGACCGACAGCGTGGCGAAGACGCGCCGTCCCTCGGGCGAGTGCGCCATGCCGGCGCGGGCGATGCGGTGGGGCGGTAGGGTGGCGACGGGGCGGCCGCCGAGGCGGATGTCGCCGGACGCCGGCGCGATCATGCCGGAGACGGCGCGCATGGTCGTGGTCTTGCCGGCGCCGTTGGAGCCGATCAGCGTCACCACCTTGCTTTTCGGCACTTCGATGGAAATGCCGTGCAGGACTTCGACCTTGCCGTAGCCGGCATGGAGGTTGCGAATCGATAGCATGCTTGTCTCCTGCTAAGCCGCCGCGCGCGCCGCGGAGGGTTCGTCGGCGCCGATCGCGCCGCCGAGGTAGGCCTCGATGACCTTCGGGTCCGCCTGCACCTGCGCCGGCGGCCCTTCGGCGATCTTCTGGCCGAAGTCCAGCACCGTGACGACGTCCGAGATGCCCATGACGACATCCATGTGGTGCTCGATGAGGATCACCGTGATGCCGTGAGCGCGGATCTTGCGGATGATCTCGATCAGCTCCTTGATGTCCGGTGCGGTGAGGCCGGCGGCCGGCTCGTCGAGCAAGATCAGGCTGGGGTTGAGCGCCAACGCTCGGGCGATCTCGAGCAGGCGCTGCTTGCCGTAGGGCAGGTTGCGCGCCTCCTCGTTGTGCGCCGCCGCCAGTCCCACGAAGTCGAGCAGCGAGGCGGCGCGCACGCGCGCCGCGTGCTCCTCGCGGCGGCAGCGCGGCGTGCGCAGCATGACGTCGGCGATGCTGCTGCAGAACGTATGGTGCAGCCCGACCAGGACGTTCTCGATCGCCGTCATCTCGCCGAACAGCTGCACGTTCTGGAAGGTGCGGGCGACGCCGGCTAGGGCGATGCGCGACGGCGTGCTGCCCGAGATGAGGGCCTTGGTGAACTCGACGCTGCCCTGCGTCGGCCGGTAGATGCCGGTGAGCACGTTCATCATCGTGCTCTTGCCCGAGCCGTTCGGACCGATCAGCCCATGGATCGAGCCCCGCGCCACGCCGAGATCGACCTTGCACAGCGCCTTGAGGCCGCCGAACTGCATCACGATGCCCTTGGCTTCCAGCAGGTTGCCGCCGGTCGGGGCGGCGCGGTCGGACGGCGCCCAGACGCGATCCTGGTCGCCGGTCTCGCCGTATGTCTTGTGCAGCTGCACCGCATTCGGCCAGATGCGTCCGACAACGCCGCGCAGCCAGCCCATGATGCCGTCCTGCAGGTAGTAGACGACGAACAGCGTCATGACGCCGAAGATCGTCAGCCGCCAGTCGGTGATGTTCTCGAGGTTGAACGAGAACAGCGCCATGCCCAGCGCGACGCCGGCCGGCGCGGCGATCTCGCGCGGCGTCTTCTCCTTGCGCAGCACCAGCCAGACCGACATGGCGACGGCGACGGCCGCGGCGACGACGGCGATGCGGCGGAACAGCTCGATGTCGGAGAGCAGGCTCGGCAGCATGATGACGATCAGCGCGCCGATCAGCGCGCCGCTGCGCGTCTTGCGCCCGCCCATGATGACCGCCAGCAGGAACAGGATGGTCAACTCGAAGTTGTAGGTGTTGGGCGAGATGTACTCCTCCGAGTAGGCGTACAGGCTGCCCGCGAGGCCCGCCAGGCCCGCGCTGATGACGAAGGCGTAGACCTTGTAGGCGTAGACCGAAACGCCCATGCAGTCGCAAGCTACCGGGCTGTCGCGCAGCGCTTCGAAGGCGCGGCCGAGATGCGACTTGAGGATGCGGTGCACGACGATCAGCGACAGCACCATCGCTGCCGCGACGACGTAGAAGAACTCGACCTCGTCGAGCCGGTGGCCGAGCAGCACCGGCTTGGGCACCTTGATGCCGATCGGACCTTCGGTGATGAAGGTCATCTCGTTGATGAGGATCTGGATGATGGTGCCGAAGGCCAGCGTGACCATCGCCAGGTAGGGGCCGGTGACGCGCAGCGCCGGCAGCGCGAGCACGGCGCCGAAGGCTGCGGTGACGGCGATGGCGCCCGGCACGGCGACGAAGAACGGCGCGCCGAGCTTGAAGAACAGCACGCCCGCGGCGTAGGAGCCGATGCCGAACAGGCCGGCGTGGCCGAGCGAGACCTGGCCGGTGTAGCCCACGACGATGTCCAGCCCGAACAGCAGGATGGCGTAGATCAGGATGGTTTCGGTCAGATGCAGGTAGTAGGGGTTGCTCACCGCCAGCGGGTAGAGCGCCAGGGCCAGCACGCCGAGGGTGCCGAGAATGAGGGTTCGATTGTGCATGCCTACACCTTCTTGATGGCCGTCTTGCCGAACAGGCCGGCCGGCTTGAGCGTCAGGACCAGCAGCAGCAGCAGCAGTCCCGGCACTTCCTTGTAGCCGGTGGAAACGTAGAAGCCGGTGAACGTCTCGGCGACGCCCAGGATCAGGCCGCCGATGATGGCGCCGAGTCCCGAGGTGAGGCCGCCGATGATCGCCACGGCGAAGGCCTTGAGGCCGAGCGCCGAGCCCATGGTGGGGCCGGTCAGCGTCAGCGGGGCGACCAGCACGCCGGCGCACGCCGCGGTCATCGAGGACAGCGCGTAGGAGAAGCTGATCACCCGGCCGGTGTTGATGCCGACGAGCCCGGCGGCATCGCGGTCGTTGGAGGTGGCGACGACGGCCTTGCCGTAGATCGACTTGCGGTTGAACAGCTCGACGGCGAGCATCATCAGCAGCGCGCCGACGACCACCGCCACCTGCATCGGCTGCACGTTGGCGCCGAGGATCTGGAACGGCGCCTCGGGCAGCGGCGAAGGGAAGGGCAGGTCGTCCTTGCCCCAGATGTTCTCGGCGGTGTTCTTGAAGATGATGGCCAGGGCGATGGTCGACATGATCCAGCCGAATTCAGACCGGGTCTTGATGCCGGGCCGCACGCCGATCCACTCGACGACCATGCCCTGCAGCGCGCCGAACACCATGACGATCGGGATCATCAGCCAGTAGTTGAGGTAGGGGCCGCCGAGCACGTTGCCGGCGAGGCTGAGGCCGACGAGGGCGCCGAGCATCAGCGCTTCGCCCTGGCCGAAGTTCAGGGTGCCCGAAGTGGCGAAGGTCAACTGGTAGCCGAAGGCGATGACCGCGTAGATCATGCCCAGCGCGATCCCGCTGACCGCGAGTTGCAGAAAGATATCCATGGCGTCGATTCCGGAGGATTGGGCGTAAGAGGCGCGCGGGAAGCCGGACGCTGCCGCCCGGTCCCGCGCGCCGCTGGGAAGAAAGCTGCGGCGACGGACGCGCCGCAGCGGTGCGCCTTAGAGCGCGTGCACCACGTGCCCGGTCTTGACCGTGCCCATGACGGCGTCGCCCAGCTTGATGGCCTCGTGATCGTCGTGGCTGTACGGGCGGTCGTAGGTCTTGACCACGCCGTCGAGCTTCTCCTTGAGGTTCTCGAGCGCCTCGCGCACCTTGGGGCCGTCGGTGGTGCCGGCCTGCTTGATGGCCGCGGCGAGCAGGTACATCGAGTCGTAGCCCTGGGCCGCGGACACCGGCGACGGGATGCGGTCGACCTTGTAGGCCTTCTGGTAGGCCTCGATGAAGGACTTGCGCCTGGGCGTGTTGCCCTCCTGGATGAACGTCTGCGGCATGAGGGCGCCTTCGCTGTTCTTGCCGGCGTTGTCGATGAAGTTGGCCATCGACAGCGTCCAGCTGCCGATCATCGGCACTTTCCAGCCGAGCTTTTCCATGCCGTTGGCGATCTGCGCCAGTTCGGGGCCGATGCCGTAGGTGAGGATCACCTGCGCGCCGGCCTGCTTCGCCTTCAGCAACTGCGGCGTCATGTCGACGTCCTTGATGTTGAACTTCTCCTCGGCGACGGGCTTGATGCCCTTCTTCTCGAGCGCCTTTTCGAGGTCCTCGCGGCCGAGCTGGCCGTAGTTGGTGGAATCGGCGAGGATCGCCACCTTGGTGAACTTGCGCCGCACGATGGCCTCCTCGACGATCATCGCCGATTGCAGCGTGTCGTTCGCCGAGGTGCGGAAGACGTAGTTGTCGCCGTGCTCGGGCGGCACGAACTGCCTGGTGATCGCGGAAGCCGTGGCGACGTTGTTGATCACCGGGATCTTCGCCTCCTGGTAGAAGCGCTGCGCGGCCAGCGAGACGCCGGAGTTGATGAAGCCCATGGCGGCAACGACCTTCTCCTTGTTGATCAGCTCCTGCGTGATCTGGATGCCGCGTTCGTTCTTGGCCTCGTCGTCGCGCTCGATCAGCTGGATCGGCCGGCCGAGGACGCCGCCCTTGGCGTTGATTTCCGCGGCGGCCAGCTTGACGCCATCGCGCATGCTGACGCCCATCGGCGACGATCCGCCGGTGAACGGCCCGGACAATCCGATCCTGATCGGCTCTGCGGCGTTCGCCGCCAGCGCGGCGCCGATTCCCAGAGTAATGGCAATGGCCTTAAGATTCATGCTGTCTTCCTCCTTCGATGAGTGTTGAACGTGATTCAGCGGCGAGGGTGGGGTCTTGTTTTTCTGTTGGCGTTCGACGCATTGTTCAATATACTGAACGCCATCCAACCTTCTGTACGAATCATAGGAGGCAGTTTTCTACGATGTCAAGAACAATTATGCGGAGTGGAATAACCATGGCGCCCACCCGGGATGCCGTCCCGGCGGTTCTGCGCGCGGCGCAGATTCTCGATACCCTGGCCGAGGCGCGGGAACCGCAGGGTCTCGCCGACCTGACGCGCCTGCTGGCGCTGCCGAAGAGCAGCGTGCTCGGCCTGTGCAACACGCTGACGACGGTAGGCCTGGTGACGCGCCATGCCGACGGCCGCTTCGGCCTCGGCGTGCACCTGGTCGAGCTCGCCCATGCCTACCTGGCGGGCGTCGACCTGACGCAGGAATTCAACAACGCCTGGGATGACATGCACGTCCTGCCCAAGGAAGGCGTCGTGCTGGCGGTGCTGGACGGCACCGACGTCGTCTATGTGGCATGCCACAACAGCGAAATGCCGCTCGGCGTCGCCTATCGCATCGGCATGCGGCTGCCGGCGAGCTGCACCGCAACGGGCAAGGCGCTGCTCGCAACGTTTCCCGACGAGCGCGTGCGCGAGCTGTATCGCAACGCCAAGCTGCCCAAGCTGACGCCCAACAGCCGCGGCAGCCTGAAGAAGCTGCTCGCCGACCTGGCGAGCGCGCGCGAATGCGGCTACGCGCTCGACGACGAGGAGACGCGCGAGGGCATGATCTGCATCGGCGCGCCGGTGTTCGACGCCTCGAAGAGCCAGGCGATCGCCGCGGTTGCGGTCAGCATGCTGAAATATCCGGGCGATGCCGAGAAGTTTCGGCTGGCGGCGGACGTGGTCAGGGAGTTCGCGGGGGTGCTGTCGAAGCGGCTGGGGGCGATCGGCAAGCTGGGATGATCAGCGCGCCGTGTGATGGCGCGGCTCGTGCCGACGGGGTGGTCCGCTGCGCTCCATGTCCCCCGGCGGACAAAGACGATAAAGCGTCCGCCTCCTCCTTTACTTACGCGCAGCGGACCACCCCATCGGCACGAGCGGAACCGCCGTGCCAGTTGCTGGACCAGAACGGCACAGCGCCAAGCCAAGGGTGGCGGGTGGTCGTCGACGCGTAGGTAAAGGAGGAGGCGGACGCCTTATCGCTCTTGTCCGCCGGGGGACACGAAGCGGCGACGACCACCCGTCGCCCTTGGCGGTTAAAAGCCCTTCACCGCAAGCCGCAACGCCCCCCACCGACCTTGACGGTTAAGCCATCTTCTCGTACAGCGGCAGCGTGAGAAACTCGGGGAAGTTCTCGGCGAGCGACATCTGCTCGAAGATGGTGGCAGCCTGGTCGTAGGTGGCGGTCTGCTCGCCACCGGCGGCGACCGTGGCCTTCACCTTGGACAGTTCCTCCGGGATCAGCGCACGCACCAACTCGGCCGTCACCTTGCGCCCGTCGTCGAGCTTGCCCTTGGGCGAGACCACCCACTGCCACACCTGCGAGCGGCTGATCTCGGCCGTGGCGGCGTCTCCATCAGGTTGTGGATCGGCACGCAGCCGTTGCCCGCGAGCCACGAACCGAGATAGTGGATGCCGACGTTGATG
>DAIDAU010000232.1 GCA_027310465.1 Rhodocyclaceae bacterium | reverse complement strand
GCTCTACCTGCCCGACATGTCGGGCACCGAGCTGGTCGAGGCGATGCGCCGCGGGCGCGATTCCGAGCACGTGGCGTTCATCCTGATCTCCAGCGAGACGCGCCCGCAGGCGCTGGAGCCGGTGCGCCAGGCCGGCGTCTGCGCCATCGTGCCCAAGCCTTTCGCGCGCGAGCAGCTGGCGGCGGCGCTGGCGACGACGCTCGACTTCCTGCACGAGGACAGCGACCTGGTGCGCGAGATCGACGGCGAGAACCTGCGCGTGCTGCTGGTCGACGACAGCCCGAGCGCGCGGCGCTTCACGCGCCGGGTGCTCGAGAACCTCGGCATCGACAAATTCATCGAGGCGGAGAACGGCCGCGAAGCGGTGGCGATCCTCGCCGATACCCAGGTCGATCTCGTCGTCACCGACTACAACATGCCGGAAATGGACGGCCGCGAACTGGTCGAGTACATCCGCAAGCAGAGCTGGCAGAACTCTGTGCCGGTGCTGATGGTGACCAGCGAGCACAACGAGTCGCGCCTCGCCGCGATCCAGGAATCGGGCATTTCCGGCCTCTGCGACAAGCCGTTCGAGCCCGAGATCGTCAAGCGCCTGCTGTGGACCGTGCTCTCCCAGCGCTAGCGGCAGCGGCCTTGCGCAACGAACTCGCGACCTTCCTCGCCGCCCTGCGGTTCTTCACGCGGCTGCCGACGCCCGCCTGGGCGGGGCACTCCGCGGTGCAGCTCAACGGCGCGGCGCGCTACTTCCCGCTCGTCGGCATCCTCGTCGGCGCGCTCGGGGCCGGCGTGACGCTGGCGGCCGGGCTGGCGCTGCCCGACAGCCTCGCCGTCGTGCTCGGCATGGCGGCGACGGTGCTCGCCACCGGCGCCTTCCACGAGGACGCCTTCGCCGATTCCTGCGACGGCTTCGGCGGCGGCTGGGACAAGGCGCAGGTGCTCGCCATCATGAAGGACTCGCGCATCGGCAGCTACGGCGCCATCGGCATCGCGCTGATGCTGCTGGCGAAATGGAACGCGCTGATGGAATTGCAGTGGGAGGTCCTGCCGGTCGCGCTGATCGCCGCGCACGCGGTGTCGCGCTTCGCCGCGACCATGCTGATGGCGGCGCTCGACTACGCGCGCGACGACGACAGCTCGAAGTCCCGGCCGGTGGCCAAGCGCCTGGGCGGCGGCGCGCTGGCGATCGCCGCGCTGTGCGGACTGGCGCCCTGCGCGCTGCTGCCGCTGCCCGAGGTCGGCTATGCGCTGGCGGCCGTGGCGGTCGTCACGCTCGCCGCCGCGCGCTACTTCGTGCGCCGCATCGGCGGCTACACGGGAGACAGCCTGGGCGCCGTGCAGCAGCTCGCCGAGCTCGCCTTCTACCTGGGATTGCTGTGCGACTTTTCCTCATAAGGCATCCGCGGCCGGCGGTCGACGCCAACGTCTGCTACGGTCAGAGCGACGTCGGCATCGCCGAAAACGCGGCCATGGTGGCGGCGCGCGTCAAGCCGCTGCTGCCCGATGTGCCCTTCTACAGCAGTCCGCTGACGCGCTGCCGGCTGCTCGCCGAAGCGCTGCATCCGGCGCCGCGCTTCGACGATCGCCTGCGCGAGCTCGACTTCGGCGCCTGGGAGATGCAGACCTGGGACGAGATCGGCAAGGACAAGATCGACGCCTGGGCGGCCGATCCGCTGCACTACGCCGATCATGGCGGCGAGAGCATCGCCAGGCTGCGCCTGCGCGCGGCGGCATGCGCGCGCGAGATCGCCGCGCATCATGACGAGGCGGTGCTGGTGATCCACGCCGGCGTGATGAAGGCGCTGGCGGTCGACCTGCTCGGCCTGCCCGATCCCGCCTGGTTCTCGACGTCGTTCGCCTTCGGCACGGTGAGCCTGATCGAGGACGGCAAGCTGGTCTGGCAGAATAAATAGATGGCTTCCGCCGTCCCGCCCGCCGCGCTTTCCCGCGCGCTGGTCATCAAGCTGCGGCATCACGGCGACGTGCTGCTGTCGGCGCCGGTGTTCTCGACGCTGAAGCGCGCCGCGCCCCAATGCGAAATCGACGCACTGATCTACGCGGATACCGCGCCCATGCTTTCGGGCCATCCCGACATCGCGAATCTCTTCGCCATCGACCGCAACTGGAAGAAGCAGGGCGTCGGACCGCAGGCCGCTGCCGAGTGGAATCTGCTCTCGCAGTTGCGCCGCCGGCGCTACGATCTCGTCGTGCATCTCTCGGTGCATCCGCGCGGCGCCTGGCTGGTGCGCCTGCTGCGCCCGCGCTGGTCGGTGGGGCCGAAGAAGCGCGACGCCGGCGCCTTCTGGCACCGCAGCTTCACGCATCTCTATGCGGCGCAGTCCGATCCGCAGCGCCACACCGTGGACGTCAATCTCGATGCGCTGCGGGCGATCGGCGTGGACGTCGATCTTGACGCCGCCAACGTTGTGCTCGTGCCGGGCGTCGAAGCGGAGGCGCGCGTCGATGCGCTGATGGCGCAGCACGGACTCGCGCCGCGCGGCTTCATCCACCTGCATCCGGCCTCGCGCTGGGCCTTCAAGTGCTGGCCGGCGGAGCGCGTCGGCGCGCTGTGCGACGCGCTGGCGCGCCATCGCCTGCCGCTCGTGCTCACCTGCGCGCCCGAGGCGAAGGAACGCGAACTCGTGGCGGCGGTGCGCGCGGCGGCCCATGTGCCGGTCGTCGACCTCTCCGGCGCGCTGAACCTCAAGGAGCTGGCCGCCCTGACGGCGCGCGCGCGGCTGTTCGTCGGCGTCGATTCCGCGCCGATGCACATGGCCGCCGCGATGGGCACGCCGGTGGTCGCGATCTTCGGGCCGTCGGGCGACCGCGAATGGGGGCCGTGGCATACCGCGAGCTGTGTCGTCGCCTCGCTGACCCACGACTGCCGTCCCTGCGGCCAGGACGGCTGCAACGGCAGCAAGATCAGCGAGTGCCTGACGACGTTGCCGGTCGCCCAGGTGCTGGCCGCCTGCGAAGAACTGCTCGCCGCATGAAGATCGCGATTGCGCGACAGAAATACACGCCCTTCGGCGGCGCCGAGCGCTTCGTCGCGCGCGCGCTCGAAGGGCTGCGGGCGCAGGGCGTCGAGGTGACGATCATCGCGCGCGAATGGGCGGGCGACGCGAGCGGCGTCCTCAAGGCCGACCCTTTCTATCTCGGCCGCACCTGGCGCGACGTCGGCTTCGCCTTCCAGGTCCAGAAGATCATCGCCGAGGGCCGCTTCGACATCGTGCAGAGCCACGAGCGCATTCCCGGCTGCCACGTGTTCCGCGCCGGCGACGGCGTGCACGCCACCTGGCTGGAACTGCGCGACCGCGCGCGCGGCGGCATCGCCAGGCTGCTGACAGCCCAGTCGCCCTGGCACAGCTACGTCAAGCAGGCCGAGGAGCAGATGTTCCGCCATGCCAACCTGCGCGCCGTGATCTGCAATTCCAGGATGGTGAAGGAGGACATCGCGCGTCGCTTCCACGTCGCGCAGGAAAAGCTGCACGTGATCCACAACGGCGTCGATCTCGAGCGCTTCCATCCGGGGCTGCGCGACGAGCACCGCCGCCGCGTGCGCGAAGAACTGGGCATCGCGGCTGATGCGCCGGTCATCCTGTTCGTCGGCTCTGGCTTCGAGCGCAAGGGCGTGCCGGCGCTGCTGCGCGCGCTGGCTGCCTCCGCACGACGAGATGCGCACGTGCTGGTGGTCGGCAAGGATCGCCGGCAGCAGGACGCCGAGAAGCTCGCGCACAAGCTCGGCGTAGCGGACCGCGTGCGCTTCCTCGGCGGGCGCGAGGACGTGCGGCCTTACTACGGCGCCGCCGATCTCTTCTGCCTGCCCAGCCTCTACGATCCGATGCCCAATGCCGCGCTCGAAGCCTTCGCTTGCGGACTCCCCGTCGTCACGTCGACCACCAGCGGCGCGGCCGAACTCGTCGAGGAAGGCGGGAACGGCGGCATCTGCGATGCGCTGGATCACGATGCGCTGGTTCGCTGCCTCGACGCTCTGTGCGAACCCGGCGTGGCGGCGTCGATGACAGCCGCCGCGCGCGACACCGTAGCCGCCCTCGGCGCCGAAGGCATGGCCGATCGCCTGACCGCGCTCTACCGCTCGCTCACGGCCGCGTAGCGCGGCCCGCTATAATCCGCGGTCTTTCCATGGACTCCCGTCCGTCGATGACCACACCCCTTACCAGCCGCCAGCTCTATTTCCGCCTGCTCGGCTTCGTGCGGCCGTACTGGAAGGTGTTCGCGCTCGGCATCCTCGGCATGGTCGCGCTGGGCGCCACCGAGCCGCTGTTCCCGGCGCTGATGAAGCCGCTGCTCGACAAGGGCTTCACCGGCAAGCCGCGCGACGATCTCTGGATCGCGCCGCTGGCCATCATCGGCATCTTCGTGCTGCGCGGCCTGCTCTCCTATGTGACCTCGTACATGATGTCCTGGGTCACCAACCGCGTGGTGATGGACCTGCGCGTCGCCATGTTCGACCGCACGCTGGCGCTGCCGACGCGTTTCTACGACGACCAGAGCACCGGCGCGCTACTCTCCAAGGTGACCTACGACGTCGCCAACGTCACCAACGCCGCCACCAGCGTGCTGACGACTTCGGTGCGCGACTCGCTGTCCATCCTCGGCCTGATCGGCTGGCTGTTCTACCTGAACTGGAAGCTGACCCTGGTGGCGCTGATGATCGGCCCAGTGGTCGCCGTCGTCGTGCGCCAGTTCTCCGGTCGCCTGCGCAAGGCGAGCCGCGACGCGCAGCGCTCGATGGGCGACATCACTCACATCCTCGAGGAAGCCATCGGCGGCCATCGCGTCGTCAAGATCTTCGGCGGCCAGGCCTACGAATCGGCGCGCTTCCGCGCCGCCAACCAGCGCCTGCGCGGTTCCAACATGCGCCAGTCCATCGCCGCCTCGGCGACCGTGCCCATCGTGCAGCTGTTCGCCGCGGTCGCGCTGGCCATCGTTATCTACGTCGCGCTGCTGCAGTCGTCCGTGGCGCAGACCACCGTCGGCGGCTTCGTCTCCTTCATCACGGCGATGCTGATGCTGCTGACGCCCATCAAGCACCTGACCGACGTCAGCGCACCGCTGCAGCGCGGCCTGGCCGCCGCCGAGAGCATCTTCGAGCTGCTCGACGAGACGCCCGAGGACGACCGCGGCGGCCTCGAAACGCCGCGCGTGCGCGGCCAGCTCGATTTCGAGAACGTCACCTTCCGCTATCCGGGCGCCGAGCGACCGGCGCTTGCCGACCTCACGCTGCACGTCGCCCCCGGCGAAACCGTGGCGCTGGTCGGCTCCTCCGGCAGCGGCAAGACGACGCTCGCGCACCTGATCCCGCGCTTCTACCATCTCGACGGCGGCGTCATCTGCATCGACGGCGAACCGGTCGAGGCGATGAAGCTCGCCAGCCTGCGCGGCAACGTCGCGCTGGTGAGCCAGGACGTCGTGCTGTTCAACGACACGGTGGCCGCCAACATCGCCTATGGCGCGATGGCCGGCGCCTCGCGCGAGGCGATCGAGCAGGCGGCGCACGCGGCGTTCGCGCACGAGTTCATCACGGCGATGCCGCTGGGCTATGAAACCCTCGTCGGCGAGAACGGCGTCAAGCTCTCCGGCGGCCAGCGCCAGCGTCTCGCCATCGCCCGCGCGCTGCTCAAGGACGCGCCGATCCTGATCCTCGACGAGGCGACCTCGGCGCTCGATTCCGAATCCGAGCGCCAGGTGCAGGCCGCCCTCGACGTGCTGATGAAGAACCGCACGACGCTGGTCATCGCGCACCGCCTGTCGACCATCGAGCATGCCGACCGCATCAGCGTGCTCGACCAAGGCCGCATCGTCGAAAGCGGCCGCCACGCCGAACTGCTGGCCCGCAACGGCACTTACGCGCGGCTTCACGCCATACAGTTCGCGCTGGCGGGGCAAGATCGATGAACCGGGTCGCCGCGGCTGCGTTGCTGCCTTTCGCGCTGCTCCTGGCGGTGCTGCCCTTTCCCGGCACCGTGGCCTTGCGGCTACTGTTGCTCGCGACGGCGGCGGCGCTCGGCCTGCGTCTCTGGCTGCGCCTCCCGCATGAGCGGCCGGCCCTGCCGTGCAAGGTGACGCTCGCCGCCTGGATCGCCGTGTGCAGTGCGTCGCTAGCCTACAGCACCGTTCCAGAATATTCGTTCGGCGAGTTCAAGAACGAGATCGGCTACACGATGCTGGCGTTCCTTTCCTTCCTCGTCGTCGCCCGCGACCGCGCAACGGTGGAAAAGCTGCTGCTCGGGCTGGCGGCCGGATTCGCGGTCATCGGCGCGTGGGCAATCGGCACTTGGCTGCGCCACGATTTCGTCTGGAACGAAACCGCCGGGCACGGCGGCGTGGCGGCCTTCGCCACCTACATCGTCACCGCCGTCCCGGCCCTGTTCTGGCTCGTCCGCGCGGCAAGCCGGCCCGCGCTGCGCCGCTTCGCCCGAGTGCTGCTGGCGCTGGCTCTCGTGCTCGCCCTGGCGACGTTGCAACGCGCCGTCTGGCCGGCGCTCGTCGCCGAAGGCGTCGCCGTAGTCGTCTGGCGTTTCCGCCTGCGCCGCTTCGGGCGGCGCGAACTGGCGCTCGTCGCGCTTGCCGTCGTCGTGGCGACCGCCGCCTTCCTCGCGGTGATCGTCCAGCGAGATGCCGGCCTCGCCGAGGACTCGCGGCTGCCCGCCTGGCGCAACATGGTGGCGAAGATCGCCGAGCACCCAGTCGTCGGCGCGGGCTTCGGCCGCTTCACGATGGAAGACGCCTATCCGGAACTGGTGCCGAAAAACAACCCGCTGATCACGCATCCGCACAACGTCTTCCTCACTTACGCGATCGGCATGGGCGTGCCCGGCGCCATCGTATTGGCCGCGCTATTCCTGTGCCTCGCGCTCAGATTCGCGGCGCTGCTGCGGCACGACGACGAGAACCTGGCGCTGCTCGGCGCCTGCGGCCTGATGCTGGTCGCCGGCGTCGTCGTGCGCAACCAGTTCAACGACATGTTCGTCCGCGACATGGCGCTGCTGTTCTGGGCGCTCGCGGGAACCTTCCTCGGCCTGTCGGGCCGCCTCGCCGCCCGCCCGCCCACATGAAGATCGTCCATACCGAAGCTTCTGGCGGCTGGGGCGGCCAGGAAATGCGCATCCTTTCCGAGGCTGCCGGCATGATCGCGCGCGGCCACGAGGTCACGCTCGTCTGTCCGCCGGACGCCGCCATTTTCGCCGCGGCGCCGGGCTATGGCGTTCCCGTCGTGCCGCTGCCGATCGGCAGGAAGCGGCTTCCGAATCTGCTGGCATTCCGCCGCTGGCTCGCGGAACGGCAGCGACAGATCGACATCGTCAACGCCCACAGTTCGACCGATTCCTGGCTTGCCGCCCTGGCCTGCGCCACGATGACCGACGCGCCGCCGCTCATCCGCACGCGCCATTTGTCCACGCCGGTCAATACCAGCCCAACCACGCGCTGGCTTTATCAAGGCGCCTGCCGCCACGTCGTCGTCACCGGCGAGGCCATCCGGCAGCAACTGGTGCGCGACAACGGCTACGATCCGGCAAGCATCACGTCGATTCCGACCGGCATCGATCTCGCCCGCTTCGTGCCGCGCGACCGCGCCGCCGCCCGTCGCGAACTCGGCCTCGACGTTGGGGCGACCTACGTCGGCATCCTCGCGACACTGCGCGACTGGAAGGGCCACACCGTCCTTTTCGACGCGCTGGACCGCCTCAAGGACAGCCATCCTTCGCTGCGCCTGCTGGTCGTCGGCGACGGCCCCTACCGCGACCGGCTCGACGCTAGGCTGGCCGCCATCGGCCTCGCCGGCCGCGTCGACTTCGTCGGCCACCGCAAGGACGCCGAGCGCTGGCTCAATGCCCTCGACGTCTTCGCCCTGCCGTCTTGGGGCGACGAAGGCGTGTCCCAAGCGCTGATGCAGGCGATGGCGTCGGAACTGCCGATCGTGACCACGCCGGTCGGCAGCCTCACCGAGGTGATCCACGACGGCGAAACGGGTCTCGTTGTCCCCCCCCGCGACCCCGACGCCCTGGCCGCAGCGATCATCCGGCTGCTCCGCGACCGCGAATGCGCCGCCCGTCTCGCCGCCGCCGCCCGCCGCCTCGCCCTCGAACGCTGCGGCCTGGACACCATGCTCGACCGCATGGAAGCGCTGTTCCGGCGCTTCGCCCGGCCGGAGCGCGCCTAGCATGTGCGGTATCGCCGGCTTCTTCGGCAGCCGCGAGGTTGCCGCGGCAGGCGTAGACGCCATGTTCGCCGCCATCGCCCGGCGCGGTCCCGACGCCAGTCACTTCGCCGGCTGGGATGCGGCGGGGCTGCGCGCCGGCCCGGAATCCGGCCCGACCCGCGGCCTGCTGCACACCCGCCTGTCGATCCGCGACCCGCGGCCGGAAGCGGATCAGCCGATGGCCAACGCCGCCGGCGACATCTGGCTTTGCTACAACGGCGAAGTCTATGGCTGGGAGGACGAGGCGCACGCGCTGGCGCAGTCGGAAGGGCGCCCGTTCCGGACGCGCTCGGACACCGAGTTCATCCTGCGCGGCTACGAAGCCTGGGGGCTCGAAGCGCTGCTGCCGAGCCTGCGCGGCATGTTCGCCCTCGCCATCCTCGACCTGCGGCAACAGAAGCTCTTGCTGGCGCGCGACCGCATGGGGCTCAAGCCCCTCGTCTATTATCGTCAGGGCAACGAATTCGCCTTCGGCTCCCTGGTCCGAGCGGTGCTCCCCTACCTGCCGGCCGGCCAGCGGGCGTTCTCGCCGCAGGCGATCGACGCCTACCTGGCCCACCGCTACATCCCGCCGCCGCGCACCGTCTTGCGCCACGTCGAGCGGCTCGAAAACGCCCATTGGCTGAGTTTCGACCTGCGCTCGGGCGCCCTCGAGAAGCGCTGCTACTGGCGGCCGACGGCCGGCGACGGCGACCTGGGCGCGGCGCTCGACGAGGCGGTGGTGCTGCGCACCGTCGCCGATCGTCCTGTCGGCCTCTTTCTCTCCGGCGGCATCGACTCGACGCTGCTGGCAAGCCGCCTCGCCGCCAACGGCTATGCCAACATCCGCAGCTTCACCGCGGGCTTCGACGATCCGAGCATGGACGAAAGCCCGCTGGCGGCGGAACTCGCGGCACGCCTCGGCATGCCGAACGTGCGCGTCCCGATTCCGCAAGGCATCGGCGGCGATTTCGCGCGCATAGTGGCCGACCTCGACGAGCCCTTCGCCGATCCGTCGAGCTTCCCCACCTGGTACCTGGCCCGCGTCGCGTCGCGCGAGGTCAAGGTCGCGCTCTGCGGCGACGGCGGCGATGAACTCTTCGCCGGCTACAAGCGCTACCGCCAGCATCTGCGCAGCGCCTGGCGTGCGCGCCTGCCCCGCCTGCCGCTGGCAGCGGCGGCGACGGTGGCACCGACACGGCGCCAGCGCCTCGCTCTGGAAGCCTCGCTGTCCTGGGAAGATGCCTACGCGCTGCGCTTCTCCGGCCTGTCCATCGGCGAGCGCCGCGCCTTGCAGCCGGACGCCGCCGACTTGCGTCCCCAATGGTGGCGCAGCGAACCGGATTCCCCGCGCGATGCCGCGCCGCTCCAGCGCCTGCTCGAGATCGACCGGCTCAACTACCTGCCCGAATACATCCTGCGCAAGGCCGACCTGGTGACCATGGCCCACGGGCTGGAAGCGCGGGCACCGCTGCTCGATCACCGCTTCGTCGAAGCCGTCACGGCGCTGGCGCCGGGCCGCCGCTTCGGCACGCCGGCCAAGGCCGCGCTGCGGCCCTTCTGCCCGCCGTGCCAGGAGCTCGGCCTTTTCGAGCGGAAGAAGCGCGGCTTCAATCCCCCGCTCGCCCCCATCGTCGGGCACGACCTGGCGGAACGCCTGCCGGGTCTGGGCGCCCGCCTGACGGCGGCCAGCAACGGCCAGTTGTCGGCCGCCGCCGTCGAGGCGATGCTGCGCGCCTACGCGGCGGACGCCTCCCTGGCCGAGCAGGTGCTGCAACTGCTGGTGCTCGAAGAGTCCCTGTCCCAGCTCGCGGGCCTCGCCGCCGTCCGTCATGGCTAGCCGCCTCTGGCCCCGCCTGCTGCGCGGCGCCCGGGTGCTGCCGCGACTGCCGTTCGGCTTCCTCCTGCGCCGGCGCCCCCAGAGGCCGCGGCGCATCCTCGTCGCGCATCATCTGCTGCTCGGCGACACCATCATGCTGGCGCCGTTGCTGAAGAAATTGCGCCGGGAACTGCCGCCGGCCGAGATCGTCGTCCTTTGCCCACTGCCCTGGCTGCCGCTTTTCGTTGGGCAACCCTACGGCGTGCAGGCATTGCCGCTGGACCTGCGCTCGCTGGCCAACCAGCGCACCTTGATCGCCGCCGGACCGTTCGACTGGGCGCTGGTGCCCGGCGACAACCGCTGGTCGTGGATCGCCCGCGCCATGGGCGCCCGCTGGATCACGGCCTTCGCCGGCGACGCGCCGGCCAGCAAGAGCTGGCCGGTGGACGAATTCGTCGATTGGCCGGATACCGCCGCCAGTTGGGGCGACATCGCCGCGACGCTGGTTCCCGGCGCGCCGCCGGCGCCGTTCTGCGCCGGCGAATGGCCGCCGCCGCCGCGGCCCGCTGACTTCCCCGACCTGCCGCAACGCTATTGCGTCATGCATCTGGGCGCTTCCAGCCCGCATAAGCGCTGGCCGGCGGAAAACTGGCGGCGGCTCGCGGCCTGGGCGGTCGCCCGCGAATATTCCGTCGTCGTTTCGGTGGGGCCGCACGAGGCGGCGCTCGTCGAGGCGGTGGACCCGGATGGGTCGTACATCCACGCGGCCGGGCGGTTCGACGTCGCCGGCCTTTGGCACCTGGTCGCCGGCGCCGCCTTTCTCGTCTGTCCCGACACCGGCGTGGCGCATCTTGCCCGCCTGACGGGAACGCCCACCGTTGCGCTGTTCGGCCCCGGTTCCCCGATCGTTTCCGGTCCGGGACGTTTCTGGGAGAACAGCCCTTTCGCGTCGGTCTGGATCGAAGACGTTGCGTGCCGCGACCAGAACCTGCTGTTCGAGCGGCCGCTGCCCTGGGTGCGGCAGTGCTGGCGCGGCGTTGCCGAGTGCGGACAGCCGCATTGCATGTGGAGGATAGACGTGGAGCAGGTCGTTGAAACCGTCGAGCGAGTCGTCGGCGCTCGGCCGGAAAGGAGAGAAGCGTGAGTTCGGACAGGAAAGTGCGGGTCGGCCTGTTCATCGATTCGCTGATGGGGGGAGGCGCCGAGCGCATCACTCTCAATTTCGCGGAAAAGTTCATCGCCCTGGGCCACGACGCCCACGTCTTCGTGCTCCACCCGCCCATCGAGCACCGGACGGGCGATGTGCCCATCCACTTGGTCAGCGAACAATTGAAGCTTTCCGGCTGGCGGCCGCTCAACAAGTGGCTGTACGTCCGCCGCATCCGCAAGCTGATACGCGGGATCGAAGCCGACGGCAGGCGGTTCGACTTTTTCGTCTCGAGCGCCGAGGATTCCGACCGCCTGACGCGAATGGCCCGGCTGGACAAGGTCTTCGTCCGGTATCGGAATTCGCTGCGGCATTTTCTCGACGCCAAGGTCGGCAATGCCACGGGAATGAAGCGGCGGATACGCCGGGCCCGCTGGCTGGGCAAGTTCCGGCGGCTGTACAGCGGGCACCTCGTAGCGGTGTCGCGGGCGCTGGAAGCCGAACTCGTCCGGGACATCGGCCTCGAGCCGAAATCGATCGCCACCATCTACAATCCCTTTGACTTCGATCTGCTCCGCCGCCGCGCCGCGGAGCCCTGCACGCTGCCGCCGGAACCGTACATCCTCTATCCCGCGCGGCTGACGCCCCGCAAGCGCCAGGATTTGCTGCTGCGTGCCTATGCCCAGTCCGGAACGACCTTGCCGCTGGTGCTGCTGGGCGGCGTCAGCGGGCCGGAAGGCGCGCGTTACGAGGCGGAAATGAAGGTGCTGGCGGAGGAACTGGGCGTTGCCGGCCGGGTGCATTTTCAGGGCTTCGAGCCGAATCCCTACCCATGGATCGGGCACGCGGCGCTGGTTGCGATGTCGTCGGACAGCGAAGGCCTGCCGACGATCCTGATCGAATCCCTGATCCTGGGCACGCCGGTGGTCAGCACCGATTGTCCGACCGGGCCGTCGGAGATCCTCACCGGCGATCTGGCGCGCTTCCTATCGCCGGTGGGCGATGCGCCGGCCCTGGCCGCCAACATCCGCGCCGCGCTGGAAGACTATCCCGAGATCGGCGCAGCCCACATCGATCGTTTCCGCGCCGAGAACACCATCCGCGCCTACATCGCCCACTATGAGAGGCTGACCCGGAAGGCGAAGGCATGACCCCGCCGCCGCTGTTCGCCCAGATCAAGCTGCACCGCTATTTCGGCGGCGGCGAGGTATTCGCCCGTTCGCTCGCCGAGGCTGCGGCGGACCTCGGCGGCCGCAGCCTGCTCTTCGTCCACCCGGATGCGGACCATTGGCGAACCTTCCGCCTTCCGGCGGCAGAGATCGTCCGCGTCGGCTCGCCGGAGGAGGCGCTCGCCGCGCTGCCGCCGGGCATGCCCCTGATCACGCATGCCGCGCTGCCCGAGGCGCGGGCCGAGGCGGTGGCGAGGGAGCGCCCCCTCGTGGGCTTCGTGCACATGCCCTACGACCGCTACCTCGCCGATGCCGGCGGCGGCTACCGGCACTACCACCGCGTCGTCGCGGTCTCGGACTACGTCGCCTCGACGCTCGCCGGCACCGGCTTCGAGCTCCACGACGAGCCGTTCTACGGCGTCGCCGGCCTCGATCGCCTGCGCGACGGCGAAAGCGGCAAGGGCGCAATCGTCTCGCGCTCGGAATTCGAATGGGACCGGCGCAAGGTACGCGACCGCCTGCTCGGCCTGACGGAGCCGCTGTGGTCGAAACTGCGGTGGCGGCGGGCGTTCGTCCGGCGGCCCGGCCTGACCCTCGGCGTCGTCTCCAGGATCGCGCCCATCAAGCAGTTTCCGCTGCTCTTCTCGCTGCTCGTGCCGCACCTGCGCAACGAAGCCCCGGTCCATCTGGAAATCTTCGGCGCCGGCGGGTATGCCTCCATGCGCGACCTCAGGCGCTCGCTGGCGCCGCTCGGCGGGCGCGTCCGCTACTGGGGACACCAGCCCGACGTCGCGTCCGCCTATCGGGCCATCGACGTGCTCGTCGCCGGCCTTCCTGAGCGCGAGGCACTGGGGCTGAACGTCATCGAGGCGCAAGCAGCGGGCGTCCCGGTACTCGCCGTCGCGGCGCCGCCGTTCACCGAAACGGTGGTCGGCAACGTCACCGGCTACCTCTATCGCGATCCGCGGGAGGATAGTGGCGCCGATTTCGCCGCGCGTCTCCGGGAAGTGCGCAGCGCCGCGACCGCCGGTGCGCTGGTCGACCCGCGGGAAGCGCGCCGACACTTGCAACGCTTTTCCCGCGAAGCCTTCCGCGACCGCCTCGACCGCCTGCTCGCCGCGCTTACCGCGACCGCGGAAGGCGTCTTGCGATGTAGCGCGACATCCGCGCGGCCGATGCGACGGACGCCATGAGCCCGGCACCCGCCCCGCGCGTCCTCGTCATCCGCCGCGACAACATCGGCGACCTGATCTGCACGACGCCGCTGCTGCGCGCTTTGCGTACGCAACTGACCGCTGCGCGCATCGCCGTCCTCGCTAACCGCTACAACGAGGCCGCGCTGCGCGGGAACCCGGATATCGACGCCGTCTACGCCTATACCAAGGCGAAACATCGGTCGCCCGGCGAGTCGCTGCTGGGCGCTTATTCGGACCGGCTCGGCACGATCCTCTCGATGCGCCGGGAGCGATTCGACTGGGTGCTGCTGCCGGGCGGTCCGCAGGCCAGCGCCCTGCGCTTCGCGCGCTGGATCGGGGGGCGCCGCGTTCTGGTCAGGTCCGACGACGACGACGACGCCGGGCCGCACGAGGTCGAGCAGGCCTGTCGCCTGCTCGTGCGCATGGGGCTGCGCTACGAGACGCCGGCCTTGCGGCTCGCGTCGCCTGCGGCCGAGCTGGCGGAGGTCGACGCCCGCCTCGCGGAGGCGCTGCCGCAGCGGCCGCAACGCATCGTCGGCCTGCACGTCAGCGCGCGCAAGCCGTCGCAGCGCTGGCCGGCGGAACGCTTCGCCGAGCTGGCGCTGCGCCTGCGCGCGCGCGAGGACGTCGGCTTCATGCTGCTGTGGGCACCCGGCTCGCAGAACAATCCGCTGCATCCCGGCGACGACGAGAAGGCGGCCGCCATCCTGGCGACGACGCGCGATCTGCCGATCGTCGGCATACCGACGCAGCGCCTCGAGCAATTGATCGCGGCGATCGCCCGCTGCGACGCTTTTGTCTGCGGCGACGGCGGTGCCATGCACGTCGCGGCGGGGCTGGGCAAACCGGTCGTCGCGCTGTTCGGCCAGTCGTCGCCGGAGCGCTGGCATCCGTGGGGCGTGCCGCACGTCGTGCTCAGGCGGCCCGACGGTGCGGACGTAGCCGGCATCGGCGCCGACGAGGTCGCAGCCGCGCTCGCCAGCCTGAACTGCTAGTGTGCCTCGTCCCAATTGGCGCCGACGCCGACGTCCACGAGCAGCGGCACCGCCAGCTTCGCCGCGCCGCCCATCAGCTTCGGCAGCGCTTCGCGCACTTCGGGCAGCTCTGTCTGCGGCACTTCCAGCACCAGTTCGTCGTGTACCTGGAGAATCAGTTTCGATCCCATGCGCCGCTCGTCGAGCCAGCCCTGCACCGCAATCATCGCCAGCTTGATGAGATCGGCCGCCGTTCCCTGCATCGGCGCATTGATCGCCGCGCGCTCGGCTCCCTGGCGGCGGCCGATGTTGCCTGACCTGATCTCGGGCAGCCAGAGGCGACGGCCGAACACGGTTTCGACGTAGCCCGCCTCGCGCGCCTTCCGGCGCGTCTCGTCCATGTAGCGCGCGACGCCCGGGTAGCGCGCGAAGTAGCGGTCCATGTAGGACTGCGCCGCGCCGCGCTCCAGACCAAGCTCGCGCGCGAGGCCGAAGGCGCTCATGCCGTAGATGAGGCCGAAGTTGATCACCTTGGCGGCGCGGCGCTGGTCGGGACCGACTTCGAGCGGCGTGACGCCGAAGATCTCGGCCGCGGTCGCGCGGTGCACGTCCTCGCCGCGCGCGAAGGCGTCGAGCAGCCGCGCGTCGTTGGAAAGATGCGCCATGATGCGCAGCTCGACCTGCGAGTAGTCGGCCGAAACGAGCACATGGCCGGGCGGGGCGATGAAGGCCGAGCGGATGCGGCGGCCCTCGGCCGTGCGCACGGGGATGTTCTGCAGGTTGGGCTCGGAGCTCGCCAGCCGGCCCGTCACTGCGACGGCTTGCGAGAAGCAGGTATGCACGCGGCCCGTGGCGGCGTTCACCATGCGCGGCAGCTTGTCGGTATAGGTGTTCTTGAGCTTGGCGAAGCCGCGGTGCTCGAGAATCTTCTTCGGCAGCGGGTAGTCGAGCGCGAGCTGCTGCAGCACCTCCTCGTCGGTCGACGGCGCCTTCGACGGCGTGCGCTTGAGCACCGGCAGGCCCTGGCGCTCGAACAGGATTTCGCAGAGCTGCTTCGGCGAGGCGAGATTGAACGGTCCGCCCGCGAGTTCGTGAGCCTCGGCTTCCAGCGCCAGCAGCTTGCGTCCCAGCTCTTCGCTCTGCTGCGCCAGCGCGAAGACGTCGACCAGCACGCCGTTGCGCTCCATGCGGTAGAGGATTTCGCTGACCGGCAGTTCGATGTCGCGGTACAGGCTTTCGAGCTTCTCCTCGGCGGCCAGTTGCGGCGCCAGGATCTCGTGCACCCGCAGCGTGACGTCGGCATCCTCGGCCGCGTATTCGCCGGCGCGTTCGAGCGGCACTTCGGCAAACGAGATGCGCGAGGCGCCCTTGCCGGTGACGTCGTCGTAGGAGATCGTCGCCAGGCTGCAATGGCGCGCGGCCAGCGACCCGAGCTCGTGGCTCTTGTCGGATTCGAGCACGTAGGATTCGAGCAGCGTGTCGTCGTGCAGGCCGCGCAATTCGATGCCGTGATTGGCGAGCACGTGGCGGTCGTACTTGAGGTGCTGGCCGAGCTTCAGGTGCTGCGGCGATTCGAGCCAGGGCTTGAGCTTCGCCATCGCCTCCTCGAAAGGCAACTGGTCCGGAACGCCGGCGTAGCGGTGGGCGAGCGGCAGGTAAGCTGCCTCGCCGGGCGTGACGGCGAAGGACAGGCCGACGATGCGCGCCTTCATCTGGTCGAGGTCGGTGGTCTCGGTGTCGAACGCCGTGTGCGGCGCCGCTTCGATCTTCGCGCGCCAGTGCTCGAACTGCGACCAGGTGAGGAGGGTCTCGTAGCTGCCGCGATGACCGTCGGTCAGTTCCGGCGGCGGGGCGGCCGCCGCTGCCTTCGCCTCGGCGTCCCTCAGCCACTGCTTGAATTCGAGCTTGGCGAACAGCGCGGCAAGCTGCGCGTGGTCGGGCGGCTGCGGCGCGAGATCTTTCACGGCTAGCGGCAGATCGACCTCGCACGCCACCGTGACGAGTCTTCTGCCCAGCGGCAGGAATTCCAGGTGCTTGCGCAGGTTCTCGCCCACCACGCCGCCGATCTCGGCGGCGTGCGCGACGACGCCGTCGAGCGTGCCGTATTGCGTCAGCCATTTGACTGCCGTCTTCGGCCCGACCTTCTCGACCCCCGGCACGTTGTCGACGGCGTCGCCGGTCAGCGCCAGGTAGTCGACGATGCGCCCCGGCTCGACGCCGAACTTCGCCAGCACGGCCGCTTCGTCGAGGTATTCGTTCGACATGGTATTGACCAGCCGCACCTGCGGGTTGACGAGCTGGGCCAGGTCCTTGTCGCCGGTGGAGACCAGCGTCTCCACGCCTTGCGCGGCGGCACGCTTCGCCAGCGTGCCGATGACGTCGTCGGCCTCGACGCCGTCGATCATCACCAGCGGCCAGCCGAGCGCGCGGATGCATTCGTGCAGCGGCGCGATCTGCGCCGCCAGGTCGTCGGGCATCGCCGGGCGATGCGCCTTGTATTCCGGGTACCAGTCGTCGCGGAAAGTCTTGCCCTTGGCGTCGAAGATCACCGCGCGATAGTCGGCCTTGTGGTCGGCATCGAGGCGCCGTAGCATATTGATGACGCCGTAGATCGCCCCGGTGGGCTGGCCCGCCTTGTTGCGCAGGTCGGGCAAGGCGTGGAACGCGCGGTACAGATAGGACGAACCGTCGACTAGCAGAAGCATGGATATGGAGAGAGCATGAGCGCGAGAGACAAGCTGCCGAACGCCCCCGACCCCTGGCTCGCGAGGCCCAGCAACACTTCCCGGGAGGCGTGGCGCATCTTCGGCATTATGTCAGAGTTCGTCGAGGCGACCGAGCGGCTGAACGCCATCCGCCCTGCCGTCAGCATCTTCGGCAGCGCGCGCGTGGCGCCTAATTCGCCCGTCTATCACATGACCGAACGCATCGCGCGCCTGCTCTCCGACGCCGGCTTCGCCGTCATCTCGGGCGGCGGACCGGGCGTCATGGAGGCGGCGAACAAGGGCGCCTTCGAGGGCAAGAGCCCGTCGATCGGCCTCAACATCCAGCTGCCGATGGAGCAGAAGGCCAACCCCTACCAGGACGTCTCGCAAAGCTTCCGCCATTTCTTCGCGCGCAAGTACATGTTCGTGCGCTTCGCCACCGCCTACGTCGTCATGCCGGGCGGATTCGGCACGCTCGACGAGCTGCTCGAGGCGCTGACGCTGATCCAGACCAACAAGACGCCGCGCATTCCGCTGATCCTCGTCGGCAGCGACTTCTGGGAAGGCCTGCTCGACTGGTTCAAGGCGCGGCTGGTGAAGGAAGGCATGATCGGCGCCGAGGACATGGACCTCATCACGGTGATCGACGATCCCGAATGCGTCGCGGCGTCGATCTTCCAGTACTACGAGACGCGCGGCTTCGGTCCGTTGCCGGAGGAGCACGAGCTGCTGCTCAACCTCTGATCTCAGGGCCGGCGGGCTTTCAGGCTACAATCGACATATCTCCACGAGGATTCCGCCATGCGCCGCCTGATGCTCGCCCTGTTGCTGATCGCCGCCCTGCCCGCCGCAGCGGACACCCCGCCCGCCGGGCTGCAGCCGCTCCCCGACGTTCCGCCGCCGCCGCCCGGGGTTTCGGACGCGACGCTCGAACCGCAGGTCACGATCGTCCAGAAGGGCGACACCAAGGAAGAGCAGTACCGCATCAACGGGCAGCTCTACATGATCAAGGTGACGCCGCCCCACGGCGGCACGCCCTACTACCTGATCGATTCGCGCGGCGACGGCACGTTCGCGCGCCAGGAGTCGATGGACAAGGGCATCCGCGTGCCGATGTGGGTCATCCACAGCTTCTAGCCGTCCAGAAATAGCCCCATGCAGGCCCGCCGCTTGCCGGCCCCGCGCGGCGCCTTCTGGCTGGTCGCCGGCTACCGGCTGTTCCGCCGCAACCCGCCGCTGCTCACCGCGCTGACGCTGACCTATCTGCTGATCGTACAGGTGGGCGTGCGGCTTTCGCCGGAGGTCACGCCCTTCCTGCTGCCCCTGGCCCTGCCGGCGATGGTGCTGATCGTCGCCAACGGCGCCCGCATCGCGGACCAGGGCAATCGCCTGCTGCCCGGCTCGCTGCTGCACGGCATCAAGGGCAACGGCGTGCCGATGCTGCGGCTCGGCGGCCTGCATCTGATCGGCGCCTTCGTCTTCATCGGCATCGTGCTGCTGATCGAGAACGGCGGCGTACAACTCGGCGATTTCGACAAGGTCGAGGATCCGGAGCTGCTGCTGGCGCTGTCGCGCCTGCTGCTGCTCGCCATCCCGTTCCTCATGGCCTTCCTGTTCCCGCCCTACCTGACCGGGTGGGACGGCGTCCCCGCCGCCAAGGCGGTCTTCTTCAGCTTCGTCGCGTGCCTGCGCAACTGGCGCGCATTGGCGTTCTATATCCTCGCCGTCGGCGCCTTCTCCATCGTGCTGCCCGGCCTGGTGCTGATACTCGCCGGCCAGATCTCCCCGGCCGCGTCGCAGGTGATGCAGGTGGTCGTCCGCGTGCTGATGGTCTTCCTGCTGGCGCCGGTGCTGTCGGCCAGCGTCTATGTCGGCTACCGCGACATCTTCCATCCGCCCACCGACGAGCATGCCTGAGGCCGGCCCGCTGGGCATCCTGGGCGGCACGTTCGATCCCGTGCACCGCGCCCATCTCCATCTCGCGCACGCCGCGCTGGCGAAGCTGGGACTAGCGGAGATCCTCTGGATTCCCGCCGGCCTGCCGTCTCACCGGCAGGCGCCGCACGCCGACGCCGCGCATCGGCTGGCCATGGTGAAGCTCGCGACGGCCGACGAGCCGCGCTTCGTCGTCGACGCGGCGGAGGCGGCGAGCGGCGAGCCCAGCTTCACCGTGCCCACGCTCGAGCGGCTGCGCCGGGTTTACGGCGACCGGCGGCCCTTCGTCCTGCTGGTCGGCGCGGACGCCTTCCTCGGCCTGCCGTCGTGGCACCGCTGGCGCGAGCTCTTCGGCCTCGCCGGCATCGCGGTGGCGGCGCGGCCGGGCGCCGTGCTCGACGCGAACAGGATGGACGCCGAGCTCGCCGCAATCTTCCGCAGCCGGCGCCGCGTCGACGGCGCCACGCTGGCGGCACAGCCCGCCGGCGCCATCGTCGAGTTCGAGATCGAACCCGTCGAACCGCCCGACCTTTCCGCGACGATGGTCCGCGAGCGCCTGCGCGATGCCGGCGACGACCGGCGGGCGGCCGATTTGCTGCCCGCCGGCGTTCTCGACTATATTCGCCGCAACCACCTCTATCGCAACTGACTCCATGGACGTTCGCAAGCTGCAGAAGATCGCCGTCGCCGCACTCGAAGACATCAAGGGCGAGGACATCGAAGTCATCAACACCACCAAGCTCACCTCGCTGTTCGATCGCATCATCGTCGCCAGCGGCAACTCCAACCGCCAGGTCAAGTCGCTGGCGCGCAACGTCCAGGACAAGGTGCGCGAAGCCGGCGGCGAGGTCGTCGGCACCGAAGGCGAGGACAACGGCGACTGGGTGCTGGTCGATCTGGGCAGCATCGTCGTGCATATCATGCAGCCGGCCGTGCGCAGCTACTACAACCTCGAGGAGCTCTGGCAGGCGAAGCCGAAGCGCAAGGCCAGGCAAGGCGAGCCGGAGCAGTGAAGCTGTTCGTCGCCGCGGTCGGCACGCGCATGCCGCGCTGGGTCGACGACGGGTTCGCGGAATACGCGAAACGCATGCCGCGCGAGCTGCCGCTGCAGCTGATCGAGGTGAAGCCCGAGCCGCGCGGCGCCGGCAAACCTGTGGCAGTATTGACCAAGGCGGAAAGCGAGCGGCTGCGCGCGGCGCTTCCCGCCGCCTGCCGTCGCGTCGTGCTCGACGAGCGCGGCGCGGACATCACGACGCGCGCGCTTTCGGAACGGCTGGCACAGTGGTTGGCGCAAGGAGAGGACGTGGCGTTCATCATCGGCGGCCCGGACGGGCTGGACGGCAGCGTGAAGCAGGCGGCGCACGAGACCCTGCGCCTGTCGAGCCTGACGCTGCCGCACGGCATGGCGCGCGTGATCCTGGCCGAGGCGCTGTACCGCGCCGCGAGCCTGCTGAAGGGCCATCCGTATCACCGGGAATAGCCATGACGCTGGAGCCGCGCATCTATCTCGCCTCGAAAAGTCCGCGCCGCCGCGAGCTGCTGACGCAGATCGGCGTGCACTTCGACCTGCTGATGTTCCGCACGCCGCCGCGCGAGGACGTGGCCACCGACGAGACGCCGCTTGCCGGAGAGGCGCCGTTCGACTACGCGCGCCGCGTCGCCATGGCCAAGGCCGTCCACGGCAGCGAGCTGGTCGCCGCGCGCAAGCTCATCGCGCGCCCGGTGCTCGCCGCCGACACCACGCTCGACGTCGACGGCCAGATCGTCGGCAAGCCGCGCGACGACGAGGACGCGGCCGACATCCTCGGCCGGCTGTCGGGACGCACGCACCAGGTCATCACCGCGGTGGCGCTCTCCCATGGCGGCACCTGCGAATGCGAGACCAGCGTCAGCGAAGTGCGCTTCCGCAAGCTCGACATCCCGGAGATTCGCCGCTACGTCGCCAGCGGCGAGCCGCACGACAAGGCCGGCGCCTATGGGCTGCAGGGTCGCGCCGCGATATTCGTCGAGGAGATTCGCGGCTCGCCGTCCGGCGTCGTCGGCCTGCCGCTGTGCGAGACGGCGCTGCTGCTGAAGCGCTTCGGATATCCGCTATGACCGAGGAATTCCTCATCAACTTCACGCCGCAGGAGACGCGCGTCGCGCTGGTCCAGCAGGGCGCCGTGCAGGAACTCCACGTCGAGCGCACCAACGGGCGCGGCATCGTCGGCAACGTCTATCTGGGACGCGTCGTGCGCGTGCTGCCGGGGATGCAGTCGGCCTTCGTCGACGTCGGCATCGAGCGCACCACCTTCCTGCACGTCGCCGACATCTGGGAGGAGCGCCACGGCAACGGCGGCAGCGGGCAGCCGATCGAGAAGATCCTCAGCGAGGGCCAGAACATCACGGTCCAGGTGCTCAAGGATCCGATCGGCAGCAAGGGCGCACGGCTGTCGACGCAGATCTCGCTGGCCGGCCGCCTGCTGGTCTACCTGCCGCAGGAGAAGCACATCGGCATCTCGCAGCGCATCGGCGTGGAAGCCGATCGCGAGCGCCTGCGCGGCCGCATCGAAGCCCTGCTGCCACCCGACGAGAAGGGCGCCTACATCGTCCGCACCATGGCCGAGAACGCGCGCGACGAGGAACTGCAGGCCGACATCGCCTATCTGCGGCGGCTCTGGGCGGAGATCAGGAACCGCACGCAGAACGCCGCGCCGCCGACGCTGCTGCATCACGACCTGACGCTGGCGCAGCGCGTGCTGCGCGACCTGGTGACGCGCGAGACGACGCGCATCGTCATCGACTCGCGCGAGAACTTCCAGAAGCTCTCGGCCTTCGCGCACGAATACGTGCCCCAGGTGGCGCCGTTGCTCGACCACTACACCGGCGAACGCCCGCTGTTCGACTTCTACGGCGTCGAGAACGAGATCCAGAAGGCGCTGGCGCGGCGCGTCGACCTCAAGTCGGGCGGCTACCTGATCATCGACCAGACCGAGGCGATGACCACGATCGACGTCAACACCGGCGGCTTCGTCGGCGCGCGCAACTTCGACGACACCATCTTCAAGACCAATCTCGAAGCCGCGCTGACCATCGCGCGCCAGCTGCGGCTGCGCAACCTCGGCGGCATCATCATCGTCGATTTCATCGACATGGAGTCGAAAGAGCACCGCGCCGCCGTGCTGGCCGAGTTCAACAAGGCGCTGGCGCGCGATCACACGCGCGTCTCGGTGAGCGGCTTCACCCAGCTGGGCCTCGTCGAGATGACGCGCAAGCGCACGCGCGAGTCGCTCGCCCACGTGCTGTGCGAAGCCTGCCCGACGTGCGGCGGCCGCGGCGAGGTGAAGACGGCGCAGACGGTCTGCTACGAGATCCTGCGCGAACTGCTGCGCGAGGCG
>DAIDAU010000195.1 GCA_027310465.1 Rhodocyclaceae bacterium | reverse complement strand
GTCCCCCGGCAGCGTCCAGCCCGGCATGACGATGGCCGCGGCGTGCAGCACGACGGAGACCGCCAGGGCGATGGCGAAAGGCATCAGGCCTGCGGCACGCGCAGCGCCGTCGCCGCGGTCGCCGCGCCGGCCAGCGCGACGCGGCCGTCGACGATGCCGATGCGCCCTTCGAGGAACCAGCGCGCCGCCTGCGGATAGACGATGTGCTCCTGCGCCAGCACGCGCGCGGCCAGGTCGGCCTCGGTATCGCCGGGCAGCACAGGCACGGCGGCCTGGATCACGATGGGACCACAATCGAGCGCCGGCGTCACGAAGTGCACGGTGCAGCCGTGGATCTTGACGTCGGCCGCCAGCGCCGCGGCGTGGGTGCGCAGTCCGGGAAAGGCCGGCAGCAGCGACGGATGGATGTTGAGCAGGCGGCCGTCGAAGCGCGTGACGAAGTCCTGGCCGAGCACGCGCATGAAGCCCGCCAGCAGCACCAGGTCGGGCGCGTGGCGCTCGATCTCGACGGCGAGCGCGGCATCGAAGGCGTCGCGGCTCTCGTAGGCCTTGTGGTCGACCACGGCCGTCGGCACGCCGCGCGCCTGCGCCCAGGCGAGCCCGGCGGCATCCGGCCGGTTGGCGATCACCGCGGCGCAGCGGCCCGGCAGCTTGGCCTCGATCAGCGCCTGCATGTTGCTGCCGCGCCCGGAGATCAGGATCACGTAGTTTTTCGCCATTACTTGATCCCCGCGACCGGCAGGAAGACGAAGGAGGCGACGCTCTGGATCGCCTTGGCGATGCCGCGGTGCGTCTTGTCGGCAACCAGCGTGGACAGCGTGTCGAGATTGCCGATCATCTTGCCGAACTCGCGCTCGAAGCTCAGGTTGTAGTCGGGCGCCATCTCGTTCGCCAGCAGCAGCGGGCGGCCGTCGGCGCCGCGCGCCTGGCCCAGTTTCCATGCCGCGATCTCGAGGTTGCGCGCGCTGTTGTAAAGCTTCTGAGGGTCGAGGTCGTCGATCACGAAAAACTCCGTCTTGTCTTCAAACGCGGCATTCAGCATGCCGCCCAGGCCGCCGATGAAGGCGGCGATGCGGTCGCCCGCGTAGTCGTCGCGCAGGCTCGCCAGCACCAGCCCCGTGCCCGACTTGCCGTCGAATTCCGGCAGCCGCCAGGCATAGCGCGGCTCGAAGATGCGGCCCAGCGCGGCTTCCATGCTGCCGGCCGACTTGCGCCACTCGCGTGGATTGCGCCGATAGAGCTTTTCGGCCAGCAGGTGCAGGCTGGCAAACACTTCGCGGCGATGGACGTCGGCGACACGATCGAAATCGGTCTTGGCGAGCTGGGCAGGATCGAAACCGCCGTTCCCCTTCGGCCCGGATGCGGAATTCGCAGCGCATGCCGCCAAAACCGCCGAGAAGGCCGCAGCCAGCAGGAAAACTCGCATGGCGCATCTTAGCCCAAAGGCCCAGATACCCCCTATGTAATTGTTTTACCTTGCCAATCTATGACGCAGCCAGCCCACGGCAATGGGCAGCAGCGACAGGCCGATGATGGCGACGATCGCCAGGGACAGGTTGTTCCTGACCGCGGGCAGGTTGCCGAACCAGTAGCCGGCCGCCGACAGCGACACCACCCAGACCACGGCGCCGAGCAGGTCGAAGGCGAAGTAGCGCGCGTAGGTCATGCGCGCCACGCCGGCGACGAAGGGCGCGAAGGTGCGCACCAGCGGGATGAAGCGCGCCATCGCCATGGTCATGCCGCCCCAGCGCTCGTAGAAGCCGTGCGCGTGGTCGTAGGCGGCGCGGTTGAAGAAGCGCGGCGCGCCCTCGCCCCAGTGCAGCACGCGCTTGCCGATCCAGCGGCCGATCCAGTAGTTGCAGTTGTCGCCCGCGACGGCGGCGGAGAGCAGCACGGCGATCAGCGCCGCCAGGTCCATGCCGCCGGTCGCCGCCAGCGCGCCGGCCACGAACAGCAGCGAGTCGCCGGGCAGGAACGGCGTCACGACGAGGCCAGTCTCGCAGAACACGATCAGGAACAGCAGGCCGTATATCCAAATGCCATATTCGACGACCAGCAGCGCGAGATGCCTGTCGAGATGGAGAACGATGTCGATGAACTGGGCGAGCAGGTCCATGCAATGCGGTTGGGAAGAACGGGGCGGCGCATTCTACCGTGCGCCGGCCGCGCCACGGCGCCCCGCTATAATCCGCCGGTGTCGCGCATCCACGCCCTTCCCGACCTCCTGATCAGCCAGATCGCCGCCGGCGAGGTCGTCGAGCGCCCGGCCTCGGTGCTCAAGGAGCTCGTCGAGAACAGCCTCGACGCCGGCGCGGCCAAGATCGACGTCCAGCTCGAGGAAGGCGGCGTCAAGCTGATCCGCGTCGCCGACGACGGCGGCGGCATCGAGCGCGACGACCTGCCGCTGGCCCTGGCGCGCCACGCCACCAGCAAGATCGCCACGCTCGCCGACCTCGAGCGCGTCGCCAGCTACGGCTTCCGCGGCGAGGCGCTGGCCTCGATCGCCGCGGTCGCGCGCGTGAGCGTCACCACCCGCAGCGCCGGCAGCCCGCATGCCTGGCGCATCCGCAACGACGGCAATGCCGCCGAACCCGCGGCGCTCGCCGCCGGCACCGTCATCGAAGTCGCCGATCTCTACTACAACACGCCGGCGCGGCGCAAGTTCCTGCGCACCGCCGCCACCGAGTTCGCGCATTGCGACGAAGCGCTGCGGCGCATGGCCCTGGCGCGGCCCGACGTGGCCTTCTCGCTGATGCACGACCGCGCCGTCAAGCGCCGGCTGCCGGCCGACGGCGCCGAGCGCCGCCTGCGCGAGATCTTCGGCGACGACTTCCTCGCGCAGGCGCGCGCCGTCGACGCCGATGCGGGGCCGCTGCGGCTCACCGGCTACGCCGCCCTGCCCGCCTACTCGTCGGCCTCGCGCGACCAGCAGTACTTCTTCGTGAACGGCCGCTTCGTGCGCGACAAGCTGCTCGCCCACGCGGCGCGCGAGGCCTACGCCGACGTGCTGCACGGCAGCCGCCATCCCGCCTATGTGC
>DAIDAU010000193.1 GCA_027310465.1 Rhodocyclaceae bacterium | reverse complement strand
GTACATGGCGATGTCGGCATGCTTCATCAGCGCGGCGCCGTCCTCGCCGTCGCGCGGGTAGAAGGCGGCGCCGATGCTGGCGCTGACGAACAGGCCGCCGTCGCGGTGCGCGAAGGGCTTGACCATGGCGGCGAGCACGCGCTCGGCGACCGTCGCGACGTGGTCCTCGTGCTCCATGTCGGAGAGCAGCAGCACGAACTCGTCGCCGCCGATGCGCGCCACGGTGTCGCCTTCGCGCAAGCAGCCGGCCAGCCGCTGCGCGGTCTCCTGGAGCAGCTGGTCGCCGACGTCGTGGCCGAGCGAATCGTTGATCAGCTTGAAGTTGTCGACGTCGACGAACAGCACGCCGACCTGGCGGCCGTGGCGGTGCGCGGCGCTGATCGCCTGCTTGAGGCGGTCCTGCAGCAGCGTGCGGTTCGCCAGCCCGGTCAGCGCGTCGTGGTGGGCGCTCTTCAGCAGTTCCTCCTCCTGGCGGATGCGCTCGCTGACGTCCTTGAAGATGCTGATGGTGTGCGTGACGCAGCCGCTGTCGTCGCGCACCGGCGAGACCGAGAGCTCGTTCCAGAAGGGGGTGCCGTCCTTGCGGTAGCAGCGCAGCACCACGGTGCCGTCGCGCTGCTCGCGCAGCAGGCCGCGCAGCGCCTCGATGCCGGGCTGGTCGAGGTCGTCGCCGAGGAAGAAGCGCGCGTTGCGGCCGACCACCTCGGCGGTCTCGTAGCCGGTGATGCGGCGGAAGGCAGGGTTGATGTAGGTGGTCGGGTGCTCGGAATCTTGCGCATCGCTGATCATCACGCCTTCGCCGGTCGATTCGACCGCGCGCTGCGTCTCGCGGTACTTGGCCAACAAACGCTCGGTATTGGCGGCCGTGCGGTCGAGCGTGCGCGCGAGCTCGCCGAGCTCGTCGCGCGCCTCGTAGCGGACGCGCGCCGCGAGGTTGCCGGCGGCGAAGCGGCGCGCCATCTCCGCCATGCGCGCGACCGGCTCGACGATGCGGTCGCGCACGCGCCAGTAGGCGATGCCCGTGACGACGAGGCTCAGCAGCAGCAGGCCGAACAGGTCGAAGCGCAGCTTGCGGCGCTCTTCGGCGTGGCGCTGCATGATGCGCTCGATGGCGGCTTCCTCGGCGCCGAGCATCCGATCGGCGGCCGCCTCGACGTCGCCGAGGCTGCGCTGCGCGACGGCGCGGCCGCCGTCGGCGTGCGACACGCGCTCGACGACGGCCAGATAGGCCTTGGCTTCGCCCTGCACGCCGATCAGGATCTCCCGGTCCGCGGCGTCGAAGGCCGTCGCGTGGCTTGCCATCGCGGCGAGCGCGTCCTTGAACTGGTCGACGGTCTGCTCGAGTTCGCGCGCCGCCGCCCGGCTGTCGGCGTAGCGATGCGTCTGGTAGGCGACGCTCTGCGAAAGCATGCGCAGGCGGCCGGTCTTATTGACGAACTGGGCGAGCTCGACGTGGCGGTTGAAGGCGTCTTCGGCAACCAGGATGGCGCCGACGCTGATGGCCATCATGGCGAGGAAAAGCACGGCGAGCCGCGATCCGATGCTGGGACGAATGAAGTGCCGCATGCCTGGCTTTTCCGGGGCGGTCGGCGCAAGCCGCCAGCCCTAGTCGTGACTCCCGATCGTTCTTGTCGTTATGCCGCGGCGAGCGCTTGGGCTATGCCGTCGGTACTATATCTTTCGTGCTATGTCCGATAGCACTCTACCGCAACAGCCCTCGGCGCCGGAAGTCATTTTTTCCGGCGCGGGCGTCAGACCATGTGCTTCTGCGGCTTGTGCAACTCGAGGCCCTGGGGACCCTGGGTGCGCTTCGGCGCAGCGGGACCGGGCGGCGGCGCGGCATCGGCGGCCTTCGGGGGCTCGACGGAGGCGGGTTCGGCCTCGGCCTTGGGCTTGGCCTCCGGGGTCTCGCCTTTCTTGGCTTCGGGGTTCTCCGGCGCGGCGACCACGATGTTGTTCTCGCGCATGTAGGCGTCCATCTCGCGCCAGCCCGCCAGGATGGCGGCCTTGGAGACCTTGGGATTCATGCCGTAGCACTCTTCGATCGGGCGGCTCGAGTAGCGGCAGCCGCTGCCGATGGCCTGGCCTTCGGCCTGGCGCTTGGCCTCGATCTTGGCTTCCTCGTCGAACGGGTTGTCGCACGCGGCCAGCAGCAGCGCGGAACAGAGGAGGAGGCAGAGGGTGCCGGTGCGTTTTTCGATGATCACTATGCGGGCCCTGAAGACGGCAACTGGATTCTACGGCAGGTCGCCGAAAAACTTTACGTTTCGGCGCCAAGGAACCCTATGTTTTCATGTACGAAGAATGCCGACAAGGCGGCCGGCGGCATCCGGCTTTCCCCGACAGTTTTCCGCCGCCGGCTTCCGCGGCTACACTATGCCTTTCCCTCCACCGCGGAGCTAGTCGTGATGATCCGTGCAGCCTTGATGTCCGGCCTGGCCCTGTTCACAGTGGCCGCAGGAGCGCAGGAGGTGACCCTGCGCCACGCCCTCGACGGCAAGTCGCTCGATGCCCTGGCGACCCTGGTCGTGAAGTTCAACGACGAGCAGAAGGGCAAGGCGAAGGTCGTCCTTGAGGACGCCAACGCCGTTGCGGACAAGCAACGGCTGCCCGACATGGCGCTGCTCAACGCCCAGGACGGCATGGCCTTCTTCGGCACGCTGCCGCGCTATCGCCCGCTGCTCCAGGTGATGAAGGAGAGCGGCGAGAAGTTCGACGCCGCGCGCATCTATCCGCAGATCGCCGATGCGGTGGACGACCTCACCGGCAAGATCGAGGCGCTGCCGCTGGGCATGGGGCTGCCGGTGCTGTACTACGATCGCGACGCCTTCCGCAAGGCCGGGCTCGATCCCGACCGGCCGCCGCAGACCTGGTGGGACGTGCAGAAGGCGGCGGGCGCGCTGTTCGACGCCGGCAGCAAGTGCCCGCTGACGACGTCGCGCTTCTCGTGGGTGCACGTCGAGAACACCTCGTCGCAGGCCGGCGAGCCGATCGGCGCGAAGAGCGGCAAGACCGAGAAGGTGCTGTTCAACGGCATGGTCAACGTCAAGCACGTGGCGCTGCTGTCCTCCTGGTACAAGAGCTTCTATTTCCGCTACTTCGGCCCGGGCAACGAAGGCAACGCCAAGTTCGCGGCCGGCGAATGCAGGATGCTGACGGGCGGATCGGCGGCCTATCCGGGCTTCGTCCAGGCCGCGAAGTTCGACGTCGGCGTCGCTCCCCTGCCGCACTACGACGACGTCTATTCTGCCCGCCCCAACGACGTGCTGCCCGACGGCGCGGCGCTGTGGATCCTGCCGGGCAAGAAGAAGCCCGAATACAAGGTGGTGGCGCGCTTCGTCGGCTTCCTGATGCGCCCCGAAGTGCAGAAGCAGTGGGTGCGCGAAACCGGCTTCCTGCCGATGACGCCCGCGGCGATGGAGTCGCTGCGCGCCTCCGGCGTGCCGGCCGACGTCGTGGCCGCCGCGGAGAAGCGCCTGTCGAACCCGCGCCAGGCGAACCGCCCGCCGGTCAGCGAGCGCAGCCGCGTGCGCGCGATCGTCGACGAAGAGATCGCCTACGTCTGGGAAAACACCAAGCCGGCCAAGCAGGCGCTCGACGATGCCGTGAGCCGCTCCAACATCTTCCTGTCCTCGGCGGTCGCGGCGCCCATCAAGAAGAAGTAGGCATGCGCTATCCGCGCGTCATCGTCCACCGCTGCGGCGGCGTGCTGGCGCCGGAGAACACGCTGGCCGGGCTGCGCATCGCCGCCCGGCTCGGCTGCCGCGGCGTCGAGTTCGACGCCATGCTGAGCGCCGACGGGGTGCCGGTGCTGATCCACGACGAGACGCTGGAGCGCACCACCGACGGCCGCGGGCCCGTGGCGCAGCAGTCCTTCGCTGCGCTGCGCGCGCTCGACGCCGGCGCGAGCCATGCTCCGGCCTACCGCGGCGAACCCCTGCCGAGCCTGGAGGAGGCGCTGCGGCTGTGCGACGCGCTGGGCCTCTGGGCGAACGTCGAAATCAAGCCGTCGGCCGGGCGCGACGGGGAAACCGGGCGCATCGTCGGACGACTGCTGGCCGAACGCTGGAACGGCAAGGGCGTCGTGTCTTCCTTTTCCATGGCGGCGCTGGCGGCCGCGCGGCAAGATGCGCCGCAATTCGACTATGCGCTGCTGTCCGACGCCATCACCGCGGATTGGCGCGAGCGCCTGGCGGCGACCGGCTGTAGGGCCTGGCACTGCGCGGACGACGCCGATCCCGGCGCCATTGCGGCCCTTGCCGCGGCGGCCGTGCCGGCCGCCTGCTACACGGTGAACCAGCGCGAGGGCGCCGATCGGCTGCTGGCGGCGGGCGCGGTCGCCGTCTTCACCGATCGCCCCGATCTCTGGTCCTCCGGCGAGATGTGATGCTGCGGCCGCAATGGCCGCTGCTGAGGCGCGCACCGCACCCGCACGGGCGCATCGGCGCGGCGCAATCGCGTAGAATCGCCCGTTTCGCCAGCATTGTCAGTCTGCCGCCATGAAAAGCGCCGAAATCCGCCAGAAATTCCTCGACTTCTTCGCCTCGAAGGGGCACCAGATCGTCGCCTCCAGCTCGCTGGTGCCGGGCGACGATCCGACGCTCCTGTTCACCAACGCGGGCATGAACCAGTTCAAGGACGTCTTCCTCGGTTTCGACAAGCGTCCCTACACGCGCGCCACCACGTCGCAGAAGTGCGTGCGCGCCGGCGGCAAGCACAACGACCTCGAGAACGTCGGCTACACGGCGCGGCACCACACCTTCTTCGAGATGCTGGGCAACTTTTCCTTCGGCGACTACTTCAAGCGCGACGCGATCCACTATGCGTGGGAGCTGCTCACCGAAGTCTTCAAGCTGCCGAAGGACAAGCTGTGGACCACGGTGTACGCCGAGGACGACGAGGCCTACGACATCTGGACCAAGGAGATCGGCATCCCGGCCGAGCGCTGCATCCGCATCGGCGACAACAAAGGCGCGCGCTACGCCTCCGACAACTTCTGGATGATGGGCGACACCGGTCCTTGCGGCCCGTGCTCCGAGATCTTCTACGACCACGGCCCCGAGATTCCCGGCGGCCCGCCCGGCTCGCCCGACGAGGACGGCGACCGCTACATCGAGATCTGGAACAACGTGTTCATGCAGTTCAACCGCGACGACAAGGGTGTGATGCACAAGCTGCCCAAGCCTTCCGTCGACACCGGCATGGGCCTCGAGCGCGTCAGCGCCGTGCTGCAGCACGTGCATAGCAACTACGAGATCGACCTGTTCGTCAATCTCATCAAGGCCGCGGCGCGCGAAACGTCGAGCGCCGACATGGATTCGCCGTCGCTCAAGGTGCTGGCCGACCACATCCGCGCCTGCGCGTTCCTGCTCGCCGACGGCGTGATTCCCGGCAACGAAGGCCGCGGCTTCGTGCTGCGCCGGATCATCCGCCGCGCCATTCGTCACGGCTACAAGCTGGGCGCCCGCGCGCCCTTCTTCCACCGCATGGTGCCCGA
>DAIDAU010000044.1 GCA_027310465.1 Rhodocyclaceae bacterium | reverse complement strand
GTTTATTCATTTGCAAAAATACTGCCGAGTTTGTCCATCTTTTCGAGCGCGAGGCCCGAGCCGCGGACCACGCAGGTCAGCGGGTCGTCAGCGACGATCACCGGCAGGCCGGTCTCCTCCATCAGCAGGCGATCGAGGTCGCGCAGCAGCGCGCCTCCGCCCGTGAGGACCATGCCCTTCTCGGCGATGTCGGCGCCGAGTTCCGGCGGCGTCTGCTCGAGCGCGATCTTCACGGCGCCGACGATCTGGTTGAGCGGATCGGTGAGCGCCTCGAGGATTTCGTTCGAGGAGATGGTGAAGCTGCGCGGAATGCCCTCGGCGAGGTTGCGGCCCTTGACTTCCATCTCCTTGACCTCGGAGCCGGGGAAGGCGGAGCCGATTTCCTTCTTGATCAGTTCGGCGGTGGTCTCGCCGATCAGCATGCCGTAGTTGCGGCGGATGTAGTTGATGATGGCTTCATCGAACTTGTCGCCGCCGACGCGCACCGAACCCGAATAGACCATGCAGCCGAGCGAGATGACGCCGACTTCGGTGGTGCCGCCGCCGATGTCGACGACCATCGAGCCGGTGGCGTCGGAGACCGGCAGGCCGGAACCGATCGCCGCGGCCATCGGTTCCTGGATCAGATAGACGTTGGAGGCGCCGGCGCCCAGCGCGGATTCGCGGATGGCGCGGCGCTCGACCTGGGTCGAGCCGCAAGGCACGCAGATGATGATGCGCGGGCTGGGGCTGAACAGGCGCGAGTCGTGCACGCGCTTGATGAACTGCTTGAGCATCTGCTCGGTGACGGTGAAGTCGGCGATGACGCCGTCCTTCATCGGGCGGATGGCGGTGATGTTGCCGGGCGTCTTGCCGAGCATCTGCTTCGCCGCGTGGCCGACCGCCTGGATGGTCTTCTTGGCGTTGGGCCCGCCTTCCGTGCGGATCGCCACGACGGACGGTTCGTCGAGCACGATGCCCTTGCCGCGCACATAGATGAGCGTGTTCGCGGTGCCGAGGTCGATGGCCAGATCGTTGGAAAAATAGGAGCGCAGAAAGCCGAACATCGATTATTCCGAGTAAGTAGTGAACTGCCGCCTGCCAAGGGGAGAGCGGCTATGGCAAGAAATCGGCCTATGATACCCTATCGCGCTTTCGCGAGAAGTCTCTTTCCCATATGTCTCTTTCCCCCGACGACGTGCGCCGCATCGCGCGTCTGGCGCGCATCGAAGTGTCCGACGCCGAGGTCGAGCGTACGCGCCTCCAGCTCAATGACATCCTCGGTTTCGTCGAGCAATTGCAGTCGATCGACACGAAAGGCATCGAGCCGATGAGCCATGCCGTCGACGTGGTGCAGCGGCTGCGCGAGGATCGCGTCACCGAATCCGATCGCCATGCCGATTTCCAGGCCATCGCTCCCGAGACGGAAGACAGCCTGTACTTGGTCCCGAAGGTGATCGAATGATCGGCGCCTCGCTGAGGGAATTGAGCGCCGCCCTCGCGGCGAAGAAGGTTTCCGCCGTCGAACTGGCGACGCTGTTCCTCGATCGCATCGAGCGGCTCAACCCGACCTTGAACGCCTTCATTACGGTCGACCGCGACAAGACGCTGGCAATGGCACGCGACGCCGACGCGCGCCGCGCGGCCGGCGAGGCGGGAGCGCTGCTGGGCGTGCCGCTCGCTCACAAGGACATCTTCTGCGCGCAGGGCTGGAAGACGACTTGCGGCTCCAGGATGCTGGAAAGTTTCATCGCGCCATACGACGCGACCGTCGTCGAAAAGTTCAAACGTGCCGGCACGGTGACGCTCGGCAAGTGCAACATGGACGAGTTCGCCATGGGCTCGTCGAACGAGACTTCGTACTTCGGCGCGGTGAAGAATCCGTGGGACCTCGAGCGCGTGCCCGGCGGCTCGTCCGGCGGCTCGGCCGCCGCGATCGCCGCGCGCCTCGCGCCCGCCGCGACGGGCACCGACACGGGCGGCTCGATCCGCCAGCCGGCCGCGCTGTGCGGCTTCACCGGCTTGAAGCCCACCTACGGCGTGGTCTCGCGCTGGGGCATGATCGCCTTCGCCTCGTCGCTCGACCAGGGCGGGCCGATGGCGGCGAGCGCCGAAGACTGCGCGCTGCTGCTCAACGCCATGGCCGGCTTCGATCCGCGCGACTCGACCTCGCTCGAGCGTCCGGCCGAGGATTACACGCGCGAGCTGGCGAAGCCGCTGGCCGGCCTGCGCATCGGCCTGCCGCGGGAATTCTTCGGCGCCGGCATGTCCGACGGCGTGCGTGCCGCGGTGGAAGCCGCGCTCGCCGAGTACCGCAAGCTCGGCGCGACGACGGTCGAGGTCGGCCTGCCGAACTCCGGCCTGTCGGTGCCCGCCTACTACGTGATCGCCCCGGCCGAAGCTTCGTCGAACCTGTCGCGCTTCGACGGCGTGCGCTACGGCCACCGCGCCGCCGAATACGCCGACCTCAACGACATGTACTGCAAGAGCCGCGCGGAAGGCTTCGGCGCCGAAGTAAAGCGCCGCATCCTCGTCGGCACCTACATGCTCTCGCACGGCTATTACGACGCCTACTACCTGCAGGCGCAGAAGGTCCGCCGCCTGATCGCCGCCGACTTCGCGAAGGCGTTCGAGGACTGCGACGTCATCATGGGACCGGCGAGCCCGTCGACGGCGTTCCGTCTCGGCGAGAAGGCCGCGGACCCGGTGCAGATGTATCTCTCGGACATCTACACCATCGCCGTCAACCTCGCCGGCCTGCCCGGCATGTCGATCCCCTGCGGCTTCGATGCGAACCACCTGCCGGTCGGCCTGCAGCTGATCGGCGGCTGGTTCGACGAAGCGCGCATGCTCAGCGTCGCGCACCAGTACCAGCTCGCCACCGACTGGCACCGCCGCCGGCCGGCCGCGACGGCGTAGGGAGCGGAACATGAACAAGGTTCAAGGCTACGACATCGAGGATCTCGCGCCGGGCATGAGCGCGAGCTTCTCGAAGACCGTCACCGAAGCCGACATCCTGATGTTCGCCGGCGTCTCCTGCGACATCAACGCCGTGCATCTGAACGAGGAATACGCCAAGACCACGATGTTCGGCGGGCGCATCGCCCACGGCATGCTGACGGCGGGATTCATCTCGGCCGTGCTTGCCAACAAGCTGCCCGGCCCGGGCACCATCTACCTCGGCCAGACGCTCAAGTTCAAGGCGCCGGTGCGCATCGGCGACACCGTGACGGCGACCGTGACCGTGCGCGAAGCGTTCGTCGAGAAGAAGCGCGTGATCCTCGACGCCGTCTGCACCGTCGGCGGCAAGGTCGTGCTCGAAGGCGAGTCGACCATGCTCTGCACTTCAAAGAAGGACCGCTAAGCAATGACCTGGGAAGTCGTCATCGGGCTGGAAACCCACGCCCAGCTGCAAACCCAATCGAAGATCTTCTCCGGTGCCGCGACGGCCTTCGGCGCCGCGCCCAATGCGCAGGCCTGCGCGGTCGACATCGCGTTGCCCGGCGTGCTGCCGGTGCTCAATCGCGAGGCGGTGGTCTGCGCGATCAAGTTCGGCCTCGCCGTCGGAGCCGGCATCGCGCCGCGCTCGATCTTCGCGCGCAAGAACTACTTCTACCCGGATCTGCCGAAGGGCTACCAGATCAACCAGTTCGAGATCCCGGTCGTCTCCGGCGGCAGCGTCGACATCCGCGTGGGCGACGCCGAGAAGACCGTGCGCCTGACGCGCGCCCACCTCGAGGAGGACGCCGGCAAGTCGCTGCACGAGGACTTCCACGGCAAGACCGGCATCGACTTGAACCGCGCCGGCACGCCGCTGCTCGAGATCGTCTCCGAGCCCGACATGCGTTCGGCGACCGAGGCGGTCGCCTACGCCAAGGCGCTGCATTCGCTGGTGACATGGATCGGCATCTGCGACGGCAATATGCAGGAAGGCTCGTTCCGCTGCGACGCCAACGTCTCGGTGCGCCGCCCCGGCGGCCCGCTCGGCACGCGCCGCGAAATCAAGAACCTCAACTCCTTCCGCTTCCTGCAGCAGGCGATCGAATACGAGATTCAGTGGCAGATCAACGAGCTCGAGGAAGGCCGCAAGATCCAGCAGGCGACGGTGCTGTTCAACCCGGACACCGGCGAGACGCGCGCCATGCGCTCGAAGGAGGACGCGCAGGACTACCGCTACTTCCCCGACCCCGACC
>DAIDAU010000185.1 GCA_027310465.1 Rhodocyclaceae bacterium | reverse complement strand
GTATCGCGCCCGCGGCATCCTTGCGCAGCGTGCGCGAGTGATCCTGGCGGTCGCAGGCCTTGCCGACCGCGTAGACGTAGGCGCGCGTCGCCTGCCAGGTCGAGTACATGTCGGCGACCTTGCCCTGTATCAGCTGGAATTCGCCGATCGCCTGGCCGAACTGCTGGCGGTCGTGCAGGTAGGGAATCACGGCGTCCATGCAGGCCGCCATGATGCCCAGCGGTCCGCCCGCCAGCACCGCGCGCTCGTAGTCGAGGCCCGACATCAGCACCTTGACGCCGTTGCCCTCCCCGCCCAGCACGTTCTCTGCCGGCACCTCGCAGTCGTCGAAGAACAACGGAAACGTGTTCGAGCCGCGCATGCCGAGCTTGTCGAGATGCGAGCCGTGCGAGAAGCCGTTGAAGCCCTTCTCGACGATGAAAGCCGTCATGCCCTTCGCACCGGCCTCGGGATTCGTCTTCGCATAGACGATCAGCGTGTCGGCATCGCCGCCGTTGGTGATCCACATCTTCGAGCCGTTGAGCACGTAGCGGTCGCCCTTCCTGTCGGCGCGCAGCTTCATCGAGACGACGTCGGAGCCGGCGTTGGGCTCGGACATCGCCAGCGCGCCGACGTGCTCGCCGGAGATCAGCTTCGGCAGGTATCTCTTCTTCTGCGCCTCGGTGCCGTTGCGCCGCAGCTGGTTGACGCAGAGATTCGAGTGCGCGCCGTAGGAGAGTCCCACCGAAGCGGAAGCGCGCGAGATTTCTTCCATGGCCACGATGTGCGCGAGATAGCCGACGTTGGTGCCGCCGTACTCCTCCTCGACGCTCATGCCCAAGAGGCCCATCTCGCCGAATTTCTTCCACAGGTCGGCAGGGAACTCGTTGTCGCGGTCGATCTGCGCGGCGCGCGGCGCGATCTCCTTGTCGGCGAAGTCCTTCACCGCGTCGCGCAGCATGTCGATGGTTTCGCCGAGATCGAAGTTGAGGCCGATGGTCATTTCAGTGGCTCCATGACAATTGTTTCGGTAAACATGCCGGACGTCGGAGCGCCACGGCTGCCGGGGGACACGAAGCGCAGCAAGGCACCCCGGCGGCCCGCGCACGCTCCATATCCGATCCAAGCCGACGTCCCATCACGCCCCCTCGCTCTTCCCATGCATCGTCATCAACGTCTGCTGCATCGTCGCGCAGTGCGTGGTCTTCATGCCTTTGACCACGTAGGCGTCGCCGCGGCAGATCACCAGGTTCTTGCCCGGCTTGATCACTTCGCCGGTCGCGACCAGCAGTTCGCCGTCGGCGGGCGACAGCAGGTTGATCTTGAACTCGACCGACAGCACCGAGGAACCGGCCGGCATCAGCGAGAAGCCGGCATAGCCGGCCGCGGAGTCGACCACCGTCGCCGTGATGCCGGCGTGGAAGAAGCCGTGCTGCTGCGACAGATCCTCGCGATAGGGCACGCGGATCTCGCACCAGCCGGGGCGCACGTCGGCGAGCTCGGCGCCGATCAGGCCCATCACGCCCTGGCGCTCGAAGCTGGCTTTCACTTTCTCGGCCCAGTGCGGGTCGCGCGCTTCGAAACGCGGCGCCGCGGGCGGCGGGGGAACGGTCATCGTCGGTGTCCTTCCGGTTGAACGTCAGGCCATTCTAGGTTGACGTTGACGTTAACGTCAACATCGGTTCCAATGAGAGCCGCTATTTGCGCCGACGCGTCTTACGTCCGGCTGACGCCAGGATGTCGCGGCACTGGCGCTCGAAGCCGTCGAGTTCGGCGAGCACCGCCTCGATATCCTCGCGCCGCTGCTCGAGCGCCGCGCGGCGCCGCGCCAGCACGTCGAGCAGCTTGACGAGCTGCGAGGATTCGTCGGTCGCCGTGTCGTACATGTCGATGAGTTCCTTGATCTCGACGAGCGACAGGCCGAGCCGCTTGCCGCGCAGGGTGAGCTTGAGGCGCGTGCGGTCGCGCTTCGTATAGACGCGGTTCTGGCCCAGGCGCTGCGGCGCGATCAAGCCCTGGGTTTCGTAGTGGCGAATCGCCCGCGGCGTCACGTTGAATTCGCGGGACAGCTCGCTGATCGTGAAGGTCGGTTCGGCCATGGCGAGAGGACGGAAATGGAAAGGTGGATTATGTTGCACCGCACCAGCGGGAACACATAGAATGAAAAGTCCCACGTCGGAGGCGCGGAAGTTTAGACAGATTTGCGCGCCGGAATCAAACCGAGGCTTCTGATGCAGCTGCACTACACGCACGAAACGATTCCCGCACCGGGGCGCGCCGTCGAGGTCGCGCCCGGCGTGCGCTGGCTGCGCATGCCGCTGCCTTTCGCCCTCGACCACGTCAATCTCTGGCTGATCCGCGACGGCGCGGACGCCTGGGCGGCCGTGGATACGGGCATCGGCCTCGACCCGGTGAAGGAAGCCTGGCGCGGCGTGCTCGCCGAGCATCGCCTGTCGCGCCAGATCGTCACGCATTTCCATCCCGACCACGTCGGATTGGCGGCCTGGCTGGAAAAGGAAGCCGGCGCGCCGCTGTGGATGACGCAGGGCGAATACGCCACCGCGCAACTGGTGAAGAACCAGATCGCCGGCTACAGCATCGGCGCGATGACCGCCTTCTTCCGCCGCCACGGGCTCGACGCCGAGCGCGTCGCCGCCATCGACAAGCGCGGCAACGCCTACGGCCGCGGCGTTCCCGAGCTGCCGGCCACCTTCCGGCGCATGTTCGAGGGCGAGGAATTCGCCATCGGCGAGCACCGCTGGCGGGTGATCCCCGGCTTCGGCCACTCGGCCGAGCATGCGAGCCTCTACTGCGCCGAACTGCGCATCCTCGTCTCGGGCGACATGCTGCTGCCGCGCATCTCGACCAACGTCAGCGCGTTCGCCGCGGCGCCCGAGGCCGATCCGCTCGGCAGCTATCTGGCGTCGATCGACCGCTTCCGCGAACTGCCCGAGGACACCCTGGTGCTGCCGTCGCACGGCAAGCCCTTCCGCGGGCTGCACGAACGCGTCGCGCAATTGCATGTCCACCACGACGAGCGCTGCCGCGTGCTGCTCGACGCCTGCGCCGGCGCGCCGCGCAGCGCCGCCGAACTGCTGCCCGCCTTGTTCGAGCGCGACATCACCGACCCGCACCAGACGATGTTCGCCATGGGCGAGTCGATCGCCCATTTGATCTACCTAGAACAGATGCGCGCCATGACGCGCGTCCTCGATGACGCTACCATCCGGTTCGTCAGCGCCCATTGACTCAGGAGAACCACGATGTCCAGCACGATCCAGGAAGCCAAGCCCAAGCTGCCCGATCCGCAGGAGATGGCCAAGACCTACGGCGAGGTGGCGCAGCGCGCCTCCCGGCTGATCAGCGAGCACATGCAGCGCCAGATGCAGCTGGGGCTCGCCGCGCCGACCGACGAGCTCGGCCTGGCGCAAGCCTTCATGGACATGATGGCGAAGATGCTCGCCAATCCCTACAAGCTGGCGCAGGCGCAGCTCAATCTCGTGTGGGACTACTTCTCGCTCTGGCAGCATTCGACGCTGCGCTTCATGGGCATCAGCGGCGTCCCGGTGGCCAGCCCGGCGAAGGGCGACAACCGCTTCAGGAATGAGGAATGGGAGCAGCACTTCCTGTTCGACTTCATCAAGCAGAGCTACCTGATCACGGCGCGCCACATCCACGACGCCGTCTGCTGCATCGAGGGCCTCGACGAGAACTCGCAGAAGAAGGTGAACTTCTTCACGCGCCAGTTCATCGACGCGCTGTCGCCGTCGAACTTCGCGCTCACCAACCCGGAAGTCTTCAACGAGACGATCCGCTCGCACGGCCAGAACCTCGTCAAGGGCTTCAACAACCTGCTGCGCGACATCGAGGAAGGCGACGGCCAGCTGCGCATCAAGATGACCGACACGTCGGCCTTCGAGCTCGGCAAGAACGTCGCGACCACCCCCGGCAAGGTGGTGTTCCAGAACGACCTGATCCAGCTGCTGCAGTTCAACCCGACCACCCAGGAACAGTTCAAGCGCCCGCTGCTGATCTTTCCGCCGTGGATCAACAAGTACTACATCCTCGACCTGCGCGAGAAGAACTCCTTCATCAAGTGGGCCACCGACCAGGGCCACACGGTGTTCGTGATGTCGTGGGTCAACCCCGACGCCAAGCTCGCCAGGAAGACCTTCGAGGACTACCTGACCGAAGCCGCGCTGACGGCCGTCGACAAGGTCTGCGAGCAGAGCGGCGCGAAGGAGATCAACGCCGTCGGCTACTGCCTCGGCGGCACGCTGCTCGGCACCACGCTCGCCTACATGGCGGCGAAGAAGGACAAGCGCATCGCCTCGGCGACCTTCTTCACCACCATGCTCGACTTCACCTTGCCGGGCGAGCTCGGCGTCTTCATCGACGAGCAGCAGGTCGCCAGCCTCGAGAAGAAGATGTCGCAGCGCGGCTACCTCGAAGGCTCCGAGATGGCCGGCACCTTCAACCTGCTGCGCGCCAACGACCTGATCTGGTCGTTCGTGGTGAACAACTACCTGATGGGCCGCGATCCCTTCCCGTTCGACCTGCTGTTCTGGAACTCGGACTCGACGCGCATGCCGTACGCGATGCACAGCTACTACCTGCGCAACATGTACATGAAGAACCTGCTGAAGGAGCCGGGCGGCCTGACGCTGGCCGGCGTAGACATCGATCTGGGCAAGATCAAGACGCCCTCCTACTTCATCTCGACCCTCGAGGACCACATCGCGCCGTGGAAGAGCACCTACCTCGACGCGCGGCGCTTCGCCGGTCCGGTGCGCTTCGTGCTCGGCGGCTCGGGCCACATCGCCGGCATCGTCAATCCGCCGGTGGCGAACAAGTACGGCTACTGGGTCGGCGGCGCCGAGCTGCCCGAGTCCTCCGACGACTGGATGGGCAAGGCCAGGCAGCACGAAGGCTCGTGGTGGAACGACTGGAACGCCTGGGCGACGAAGCTCGACGACGCCAAGGTTCCGGCGCGCGACCCGGCCAAGGGCAAGCTCAAGGCCATCGAGGACGCGCCCGGCTCGTTCGCCAAGCTGCGGCTCGACGCGCCGAAGAAGAAGTGACGGCTGGCGGCGCCATCGATGCGACGGGCACGGCGGCGTGCCCGTCGTCTTTTGCAGGCGGCGTCCCGCGCATCGTCTTCGACACCAACGTCCTGGTCTCGCTCTACGTCTTCGACGACAGCCGCTACGCCGCCTTGCGGCAAGCGCTCGAACAGGGCCGGCTGCGCGCCGTGACCAACGAAGCCTGCCTCGCGGAGTTCGCCCGCGTGCTCGCCTATGCGCAGTTCGGCGTCGCGCCCGACCTGCAGGCACGGGCGCTCGAAGACTACGCGCGGCATGCGCTGCTGAGCGCCGCGCCAGTCGGCGACGCAGTGCTGCCGCGCTGCAAGGACCCGGACGACCAGAAGTTCCTCGAACTGGCGCGCGACGCCGGCGCCGCCTGGCTCGTCACCAGCGACAAGGCGCTGCTGGCGCTGGCGCGGCGGCGGCGCCTCGCCCACCTGTTCCGCGTGGTCACGCCCGACGCGGCGCTGGCGCTGCTTCAGGACGCGGCGTCGCCCGCCGCCGGCGCTCGCGCGGCGCGCAGCGTGGCCAGCGCCTCCGCGTAGTCGTAGCGCGCGACCTGGCGCTCGAGTTCCGCCAGGGCCGGGCCCAGCAGCGTTCGCAGCTCGGGCAGCAGCTCGCGAAACACGCGGCTCGCCTCGATGTTGTCCTCGGCGAGCAGGGCCTCCAGGCGTCCGAGCCCCGCCTGCGCCGATTCCGGGAGCTGGCCCGCGGGCGCGGCTTCCGCCGGCAGCGCGGCATACAAGGCCGCGACGAGCGGTCCGAGCTCGGCCTCCACCGCGCCCGCCAGCGCTTCGAGCGCGTCGGCTTTCCGATGGTCGTGCAGCGCCTGCTCGAGATCGGCGGCGAGCGCCTGCACGCGCGTCGCGCCCATCATCCCCGATGCGCCCTTCAGCGAATGCGCCACGCGCGTCGCACCCTCGTAGTCGCCGCCCGTCAGGCGCTGGCGCAGCGCCTTCATGTCGTCGGCGTGCGTGTCGGCATAGAGCCGCAGCAGCCGCGCATAGCTGGCGGCGCGTCCGCGCACGGTCTTCACTCCGCTCGCGGCATCGAGGCCCGGAATCTCCGGCAGCGCGGCTGCGGCCGGCGCCTCGGCGCCCGCGACCGGCGCCGCCGCGGTAGCCTGCCGTTGCGGCAGCCACTTCAGCACCGTGCCGAACAGCTGCTCGGGGTCGACCGGCTTGACGATATGGTCCACCATGCCGGCCTCGAGGCTGCTCTGGCGGTCTTCGGCGAAGGCGCTCGCGGTCAGCGCGACGATAGGGACGGAGGCGCGTCCGGGCAGCGCGCGGATCGCCGTGGCCGCGGCCAGGCCGTCCATCACCGGCATGTGGATGTCCATCAGGATAAGATCGTAGTGCTGGCGCCGCGCCATCTCCACGGCGTGGGCTCCGTCCTCGGCGATATCGACGCGGCAGCCGGCTTCGCACAGCAGCTCGATCGCCACCTCCCGGTTGATGCGGTTGTCCTCGGCGAGCAGCAGTCGGCAGCCGTAGTGATCGCGCAGCAGCGTCAGTTCGGCATTCGGCGCCGTCGCATCCGACGGTTGCCCGCGGCGCACCGCCGACGCCTCGCCGCGCTCCAGCGGCACCGTCAGGAAGAAGGTGCTGCCGATGCCCGGCCGGCTGTCGACGCCGACCTCGCCGCCCATGAGTTCGGCCAGGCGGCGCGTGATCGCCAGGCCGAGGCCGGTGCCGCCGTAGCGCCGCGTCGTCGACTGGTCGGCCTGCTCGAAGTCGGCGAACAGGCGCGACTGCGCCGCCGGCTCGATGCCGATGCCGTTGTCCTGCACGGCGAAGCGCACGCGCAACTGGTCGCCCGCCGCATCGACCCGCCGCACGCGCAGCACGATCATGCCGCGCTCGGAGAACTTGACGGCGTTGGACGCGTAGTTGAGCAAGGCCTGCGACAGCCGCGTCGGGTCGCCGCGCAGCACGGCGGGCAGCGCCGGGTCGCCGTCGACGACCAGCTGCAGGCCCTTCGCCTGGGCCTTGTCGCGCACCAGCGCGCAGACGTTGTCGAGCAGCACGGCGAGATCGAAGTCGCGCTGCTCGAGCGTCACCTTGCCGGCCTCGATCTTGGAGAAGTCGAGGATGTCGTTGATCAGCGCCAGCAGGTGACGGCCGGCCTCGTCGATGCGCGCCAGCTTCTCCGACTGATCGCGGTCGCGGCTGTGGCGCTGCAGCAGGTGCGTGAAGCCGAGGATGGCGTTGAGCGGCGTACGGATCTCGTGGCTGATGTTGGCGACGAAGGCGCCCTTGGCGCGGCTGGCGACCTCGGCGGCTTCGCGCGCGGCGGCGAGCTGCGCGGTGCGCTCGACGACCAGCTCCTCGAGATGGAAGCGATGCCGGTCGAGCTCCTCGCCCATGCGCTTGCGCTCGGTGACGTCCTCCTGGATGGCCAGGTAATGGCTGATCTGCCCGTCGGGCTGCCGGATCGGCGAGGCGCGCACGTAGTCGATGTAGATCTCGCCGCTCTTGCGCCGGTTGATGAATTCGCCCTGCCATTGCCGTCCGGCCTTCAGCGCCGCCCAGAGCGCCTGATAGGTCTCGGGCGGCGTCTGCCCCGATTGCAGCATGCGCGGGTTCTGCCCGATCAGGTCCTCGCGCGGGTAGCCGGTGTTGCGCACGCAGGCCTGGTTGACGTACTCGATGTGCGCCTGCACGTCGGTGATGATGACGCCGTTCGGGCTCTGCTCGACCGCCAGCCAGAACTTGCGCAGCTGTTCCTCCGCGGCGCGCCGGGCGGTGATGTCGCGGCCGATGCCGAGCACGCCGATCAGCTGGCCGCCGCTGTCGTACATCGGCGTCTTGATGGTCTCCAGCAGGGCGCGATGCCCGTCGCTGGCGAACTGCACCCATTCCTCGTTGACGCTCGGCTTGCCGGCCGCCACGGCGGCGCGGTCCTTCTCGCGGAAGAAGTCGGCGAGTTCCCGCGGCACGAAATCGTAGTCGGTCTTGCCGACGATCGCCGCCTCGGCGGCGCCGAAGAAGGCCTCGAACTCGGGATTGCACAGCAGATAGACGCCCTCCGGATCCTTGAGCCAGACGAGGTCGGGGATCGTGTGCACCAGCGTGCGCAGGCGCGAGCGCTCGTTCTCGAGCTGCGCCTGCGCTTCCTTGCGCGCCGGACGGAAGCGCGGCCAGCGCC
>DAIDAU010000182.1 GCA_027310465.1 Rhodocyclaceae bacterium | reverse complement strand
CCTTCTACCTGACGGCGCAGATGGTCGGCGGCGGCGTGCTGGTGAAGACGCTGATCGGCATCGACTACGAAGTGTCGATCATCGTCGTCGGCATCCTGATGCTCGGCTACGTGCTGTTCGGCGGAATGGTGGCGACGACCTGGGTGCAGATCATCAAGGCCGTGCTGCTGGTGACTGCCTCGATCGTCATGGTCATCCTGGTGTGGAGCCAGTACGGCTTCTTCGGCGACTTCCTGTCGTCCGTCGTCAATGATCGGAAGGTCCAGGCCCGCGTCGCCAATATCCTCGGCGACGCCGCGAAGAACATGACGCCGCAGGAGCTGGGACAGCGCTTCCTCGAGCCCGGCCTGCTGTTCAAGGCGCCGATCGACCAGATCTCGCTGGGCATGGCGCTGGTCTTCGGCACCGCCGGCATGCCGCACATCCTGATGCGCTTCTTCACCGTGCCGACGGCCCAGGAAGCCCGCAAGTCGGTGGTGTGGGCGATGGCGATCATCGGCGGCTTCTACGTGCTGACGCTGTTCCTCGGCATGGGCGCCGCCATGATCGTCGGCCCCGACGGCATCCGCGCTGTCGACGCCGGCGGCAACATGGCCAACCCGCTGCTGGCGCAAGCCCTCGGCTGCGGCGCCGACAGCCTGCTCGGCAACTTCATGCTGGCCTTCGTCTCCGCCGTGGCCTTCGCGACGATCGTCGCCGTGGTCGCCGGCCTGGTGCTGGCCGCCGCGTCCGCGATCGCGCACGACCTCTACGTCGGCGTCGTCAAGGGCGATCACGCCACGCAGGAAGAGCAAGTGCGCGCCGCCAAGGTCGCCACCGTCGTGTTCGGCGCCCTGGCCATCGCCATCGGCATCGCCGCCAAGGGCCAGAACGTCGCGCACCTGGTGGCCCTGGCCTTCGCGGTCGCGTCGTCGGCGAACTTCCCCTGCGTGTTCCTGACGCTGTTCTGGCGCAAGTGCAACACCGGCGGCATCGTTGCCGGCTTGATCGTCGGCACCGTCACGGCGATCGGCCTCGTGCTGGTTTCACCGAACATGACCTATCCGCTCCAGGTCAAGGCTGCGAACGAAAAGGCGATCAAGGCGGCCGACGAGTCGCTGGTCAAGCTGAACGCCGACCTCGCCGCGCTCGACGCCCCGCTGGCCAAGCTGAACGCCGGCCTCGCCGCCGCGCCGAACAACGCCGCCAAGGCACCGATCCTGGCCGAAATCGAGAAGGCGACCGCCGTAAAGACCGAAGCCGCCGCCAAGATCCGGGCCGACATCGCGAAGAACGAGAAGGCCAAGGCCGGCGCGCAGAAGAAGATCGACGACCTGCATGGCGACACGACCTCGCTGGTCGGTATCGAGAAGCCGATTTTCGACCTGAAGAACCCCGGCATCATCTCGATCCCGCTCGGCTTCCTGGCCGTGTTCCTCGGCTCGCTGCTGTACCGCGACAAGCGCGCCGACGACATGTGGGACGAACTCTACGTTCGCCAGAACACGGGCATCCTCGCCGCCAAGGCGAGCGCCCACTAAGAGCAACGGGAGGAGGAGAAGGGATTGGCCCCCGCGATGAGCGGGGGCCTTTTCTTTTGCAGAGCCGCAAGAGTTTCGGCTATAATCGCGCGCTCGTTTGCGCCGGCTGTCCGCGCAAAGCGGCCAGGTAGCTCAGTTGGTAGAGCAGCGGATTGAAAATCCGCGTGTCGATGGTTCGATTCCGTCCCTGGCCACCAGATTCCAAGCGCCTTCCCGCCTGATTGGCCGGAAGGCGTTTTTTCTACAATCCCGGCCTTCTTCTACAATTCGGGGCGTCGTGGTCATTTCAGCGGCTCGACGACTTCTCCGCGGCGCGGGCGGACATACGCTTCTGTCATGCTGCGATTCTTGTGACTGGCATTGTGTCACCCGACTCGTACCGTACCAGCGATTGCCGCGATATCCCATCCTCGACGAAATTCCTCGTGTAGCGCGCTAAGGCTTCAATTGGCAGAGATTGTCCAGCTGCTCCCGGCAGTATGCGATTCGCTTACCGATGCCGGCGTCTGTTGGTGCCGTAACGATTGGCTCAAGCACGGGCTTAACCTTCCACGCCCTCCAAGGCTCCAGCGATTGTTCGAACATCATGGTTGCGCCACCGGGATCTTTGGCGGAGAACTCAACTAGATTTCTGCCGTCAAGAATCCTCGGAAACCCTCAGCAAACGGCGGTTTGACAGCGGAAACCGCATGATATTCGGCTAGCGCCGGGGTTGTCCAACTTGCGGGTTCACGCTTCGCCGGCCTGTGGCTCCCTCTGGAAGGATGCGCGCCCTTCGGCGATGTCGAGCAATCTCGGAAAAGCAAAGATCGCCGCTTGTCGTCCTGACGAGGGCCGGATCGTGATGATGATTCCAGAATCGTGCAGTTGGCGGATTAGGACGTGGGCGGTCGGTTTGGGAATGTTGAGGTTGTCGGCGATGTAGCTGGCGCGGAAGATAGGGCGCCCGAACAGCCCATCGACGAGTTGCGCCGTATGTTGGGAGTGGGTCACTTCTCGCACGCGGCCTTTCATTTCATCGTAGAGGGCCATGATGTTCTTCGCGCGATCAGTGTTGATCTTCGCCTGCTCGGCGATGGCGCGTAGAAAGAATGCTATCCAGCCGGTCCAGTCGCTCTCCCGTGAGATGGCCTTCAGGCGGCCATAGTATTCGTCGCGGTTGCTCTCTAAGTAGGCGCTCAGGTAGAACATGGGTCGCGACAACCGCCCTTTGATGCTGAGGAACAGCGGGATCAGCAGGCGTCCAATCCGGCCGTTGCCGTCCTTGAACGGGTGGATCAACTCGAACTGCGCATGGACGATGGCGGCCTGCGCCAGCACATCGAAATCCTGGCCGTTGGCGTAGCCTTCCCACGCTTGTAGATGATCGTTTAGCCGCAACGGGCTCGGCGGGACGAAGGTCGCTTCTTCAATGGTGCAACCCGTGCGGCCGATCCAGTTCTGATCCTTGCGAAACTCGCCGGGGGTCTTGTTCTCGCCTCGTACGCTGTTCAGCAAGACTTTGTGCAGTTGGAGGATCAGATTCAGCCGCAGCGGGCGCTCGTTCAAGTAGTCTTCGGCAAGGCGTAGGGCGGTGCGGTAGTTCAAGATCTCATGGATGTCCTGGGACTTGTGTTCGTCATATTGCTGTCCGGCCTCATGTTCGAGCACTTCTTCCAGTGTGGCTTGTGTGCCTTCGATCTTCGACGACAGTACGGCTTCCTGTGCCGTCAGCGGGGAGAGCAGCACCTCTGGATTGACCATGGCGTGCAGCAGGCCATCGTATCGAGCCAAGGCCGCGTTCGCCTCGCCGACGAGGGAGATCAGGCGTCTATGGTCAATCCCTTCCGGCGGAAGGGCATGCGGCTCGTAGGGTTGCATGGGTTTTGTTGTGTATCGTGGGCTAGCGGCTAGTTTTTTTGTGTATCGAAATTGACCTAAAAATATACGCTAATTTCTTTGCGTGCGCTGTTCGATACGCGATTTTCGGCGTCGCTGCGCTTCTACAATTTTCGATGCCTCTTGGCGTAGTGATGTTTCCGGGCGGTGATTTTCGCGCCGTTGTAGAACGCGCGCCTACTTAACTCTGTGCCGGGACACGAGGTTTCGAT
>DAIDAU010000168.1 GCA_027310465.1 Rhodocyclaceae bacterium | reverse complement strand
CCCTTACGGTATTCCGATTCCGGCGGCGGGCACAGTGTCGCTGCCGCCGGACATCGTGCTGCTGCCGCTGGTGGCTTTCGACGCGCGCGGCTTCCGGCTCGGCTACGGCGGCGGCTACTTCGACCGCACGCTGGCGGCGCTGGCGAAGCGCCCCGCCGCCTGGGGCGTCGGCTTCGATCTGGCGCGCACCGACGCGCTGCGCCCGCTGCCGCACGACGTGCCGCTCGACCTCATCGTCACCGAGTCCGGCGTCGTCCGCCCGCGCTAGGCGGATAAGGATAAGCGGCGCCACTCCGGGCCTGCTCGGAGTTGCGCGAAGCTTGCATCCGGAAGATCATGGCGCCTATAAGCGTATAAGAACTCCACACCATGAACGCGCCTTTTCCTCTGGTCACCCTGCAGCCGGTTTCCGACGGCCGCAATGCCTGGGCGGCCCTGATGCTCGACGCCGCACCGGCCGACGCCGGGGCGATCGCGCGTGTCTTCGGCGAGTTCGGGCTGGCGGAAGCGCTCGGACCCCTGCAGTGCGTCGTGGCTGTTCCCGATCTCGCCGCCGTCGCCGACGATCTGCCGGCGTCCCGGATCGTCTTGCGGCTGCCCGCCGCGCTGTGCTGCGACGCCGCGCAGTTCGACGCCCTGCGGGCGCTGCGCGACAAGGGCTATCGGCTGATGATGAACGGTCTGCCCGGCATCGGCCAGACGCTGTCCGACAGCGTCCAGGGGCTGGCGATGGACTGCCCCGGCCACGGCATTCCGGTCGGCCTGGGCGCCTGGCTCGGGAAGCTGCCGGGGCCCAACATGGCGCTCGCCGCCGCGGCGACGGGCTGCCCCGGCAGCTGCCACTTCCAGTGGCTGGCCGGGATGGCGTCGGACAAGGCGCGCCACGGCGTGCCGCGCTCCTTGCTCGATGCGCCCAATCGCCTGCTGCTGCTCGAACTGCTCGCCAAGGTGGCGAACGACGCCGATTCGCACGACATCGAAACGACCATCAAGCGCGATCCGCAGCTTTCCTACTATCTGTTGAAGCTGGTGAACTCCGTGGGTTTCGGGCTGACGACCAAGATCGCCAGCTTCAACCAGGCGATCACGATCCTCGGGCGGCGCCAGCTGCAGCGCTGGCTGCAACTGCTGCTCTACGCGCGCACCCGCGACGGCGACCGGGCCAACGAGCTGCTGCCGCGCGCGGCGATGCGCGCCGGCCTGACCGAAGCGCTGTGCAAGGCCGAGGGCGGCGCGCGCGACGCGCAGGACCGCGCCTTCATGGCCGGCATGTTCTCGCTGCTCGACCGCCTGTTCGGCATGCCGATCGAGGAGATCGTCGAGCCGCTGAATCTCGCCGACGACGTGCTCGTCGCGCTGACGCGCCGCTCCGGGCCGTTCGGCGCCTTCCTGCGCGCCATCTCCGCCGGCGAGCATGCCGGTGCCGGCGCCGAGCTTTCCGCCAGTCTCGCCGAAGCCGGCGTCGACAACGAGACTTGGGCGCGCTGCCTGGTGTCCGCGTGCCTGTGGGCGGTCCAAGTCAGCCGCGAGGCCTAGCGTGCCAGACCGCTCGGCGAACGCGGGCGATTTCGAGCGCATCGAGGCGATCGCCCGCGAGCTGTCGGCCCGCGGCGACGCGCTGGCCGAGCGCGGCGGCGAGCTGCTCGACGCCAGCGGCCGCCTGCGCCAGGGCTGGCGCCAGCAGGCGCAGATCCTCGAGCGCATCCAGGAATCCATCGTCACGCTGGACCTCGACGGCTACATCACCGGCTGGAACCACGGCGCCGAGCGGCTGTTCGGCTACACCGCGGCCGAGGTCATCGGCAAGCACATCCTCTTCCTCTACGCCGATCCCGAGGACGAGGACACCAGCTTCCAGGACGTGTTCCTCGAGCACGGCGGCCGCGAGATGGAAGTGCGGCGCCGCCGCAAGTCGGGCGAGGTGTTCTGGGCCAGCCTGCAGCTGTCGCTGGTGCGCGACGTCGACGGCGATCCCACCGGCGTCATCGGCTACCTGTCGGACATCACCGAGCGCATCGGCTCGCAGGAAACGCGGCGCCTGCATGCGCGCATCTTCGAACACAGCGACGAAGGCATCCTGATCACCGACGCCGCCGGCCGCATCGTCTCGGTCAACCGCGCCTTCTCGCGCATCACCGGGTTCGGCGAGGAGGAGGCGATCGGCAAGACGCCGCGCATCCTGCGTTCCGGGATCCATGGGGCGGAGTTCTACGAGGAGGTGTGGCGGCGCATCGAGACCGAAGGCCGCTGGCAGGGCGAGGTGCAGGACAAGCGCAAGAACGGCGAGATCTATCCGACATGGGTGTCGATCAGCGCGGTGAAGAACGCCGAGGGCAAGGTCACCCACTACTTTTCGATCTTCTCCGACATCACCGAGCGCAAGCGCACCGAGGAGCGCATCCACTACCTCGCCTACTACGACGCGCTCACCGAGCTGCCGAACCGCGCCCTGTTCTACAAGCTCGTCGACCAGGCGCTCGTCGAGGCGCGGCGCAACCGCCAGCACGGCGCGCTGCTGTTCATCGACCTCAACCGCTTCAAGCCGATCAACGACACCCTCGGCCACGGCATCGGCGACCGGCTGCTGCAGCAGATCGGCAAGCGGCTGCGCGAGACGCTGCGCAGCGAAGACGTCGTGGCGCGCCTCGGCGGCGACGAATTCGTCGTCGCGCTGTTCGACATCGCGCGCCGCGATCACGCCGGCATGGTGGCGCAGAAGCTCCTGGCCGCGCTCGATCCGCCGTTCCTGATCGACGAGCACGAGCTGCGCGTCGGCGCCGCGATCGGCATCAGCGTGTACCCGCAGGACGGCTTCGACACCGAGACGCTGCTGCGCCTGGCCGACATCGCCATGTATCGCGCCAAGCAGTCGGGCGAGGACGGCTACGCCTTCTACAGCCACGAGATGAAC
>DAIDAU010000158.1 GCA_027310465.1 Rhodocyclaceae bacterium | reverse complement strand
GCCGCATATAACCCTGCGGCATGACCTGAGCAGAAACGCTTCGTTGGATTTGCCGCCGCGAGCGCATAGAGTGGAAGCGTTTCGTTCCGACTCGAGGTGGTCATGGCCCACAGATCAAGACCGGCGGCGCTCGCCGATACCGACATCCTGGTCGTTCCCGGACGCGGCGGCAGCAGCGCCGACCACTGGCAGTCGCATTTCGAGCGCCGGCACGCGACTGCGCGGCGCGTCGAACAGGACGACTGGGACGCGCCGGAAGTGGAGGCCTGGGCGAAACGCATCGCCGATGCCGCCGCCGAATGCGCCGAGCCGCCGCTGGCCGTCGCCCACAGCTTCGGCTGCCTCGCGCTGGCGCGCGCCGTCACGGCGCACGGCGCGGCGATCCGCGCCGCCCTCATGGTCGCACCCGCCGACCCCGCGCGCTTCGCCATCCCGCTCCAGTCGATCGCCCGCAGACTCGACATGCCCTCGCTGCTCGTCGCCAGCGAGAACGATCCTTGGCTGCGCGCCTGGCAGGCCATCGCCTTGGCCGAGAGCTGGGGCAGCCGCTACGTGAATCTCGGCCTCGTCGGCCATATCAACGTCGCGTCGGGCTTCGGCGACTGGCCGGCGGTCGACGCCTTCGCCGAACTGGCGTTGTGCGCGCCGAACGGCGAAGAGGCCCATCGCCGGTACTGCCTGCACCGCTCCTGGCATGGCGCCGGTCCCGTCCTGGCGGCTTATTCGGATCCGACATAAGCGAAGTCGAATTCCTTCGTTCGCCGGGCTGTGGCGTGCCGCTAGCATGGCGGCCTCCACATGTTTCGAAGGACAGGACATGACGCTCGCGATCCGCGCCGCCGGCGCCGATTCCCGCTACTGGGACGCCGCGCTGGAAACCCAGAGCCGTCCCGATTGGCAGCGGCTCAAGCTCGACGCGCTGCAGCGCCATCTGCGCCACGCCTATCACGGCTCGCCGCATTACCGCGCCGGCTTCGACGCCGCCGGCGTGCATCCCGACCAGCTGGAAACGCTCGACGACCTGCGCCGCTTCCCTTTCATCGACAAGCAGACGCTGCGCGAACGCCAGCTCGCGGTGCCGCCCTTCGGCGACGTCTGCGCCGTGCCCGAGCGCGACATCGTCTACATCTCGGCGTCGAGCGGCTCGACCGGCGTGCCCACGGCTTCGCCCTTCACGGCCGCGGACTTCGACGAATGGATCGACTTCGAGGTGCGCCTGTTCTGGTCGTCCGGCCTGCGGCCCGAGGACCGCTACTGCCATTCGCTGAACTTCTCGCTGTTCGTCGGCGGCCCCTGCGTGCTCGGCGCGCAGAGGCTCGGCGCGCTGTGCATCCACGCCGGCACCGTGCCGTCGGAACGCCTGCTCGCCATCGCGCGCCAGTTCCAGGCCACCGCCATCTGGACCACGCCGTCCTACGCCTGGTATCTCGGCGAAACCGCCGTGAAGGAAGGCATCGACCTGCGCCGCGATCTCGCCATCCGGCGCATCTTCGTCGCCGGCGAGCCGGGCGGTTCGATCCCCGAGACGCGCGAGCGCATCGAGAACCTTTGGGGCGCCTCGGTGTACGACTACTACGGCCTCTCCGACATCTTCGGCGCCTGCGCCGGGATGTGCGAGGAGAAGCACGGCCTGCACTGGGCCGAGGACCACATCCTCGTCGAAGTGCTCGATGCCGAGAACGGCGAGCCGGTCGCCGAGGGCGAGCGCGGCGAACTCGTGCTCACCACGCTGCGCAAGTCGGCGCGTCCGATGATCCGCTTCCGCACCGGCGACATCGTCTCGTTCACTTCCGAGCCTTGCGCCTGCGGACGCACCTCTCAGCGCCTGCTCGGCGTGCACGGCCGCCTCGACGACATGCTGATCATCAAGGGCGTGAACCTGTTTCCGAGCGACGTCGAGGCGATCGCGCGCAAGGAAACCGCCTGCACCGGCGAATACCGCCTGATCGTCGAGCGCGAAAATCATCTCGACCGGCTCACCGTGGAGATCGAGCGCGTGCCGACGTTCGCCGGCAGCGACGAGGATCTCGCGCACCATTTCGCGCGCCAGCTGAAATCGATCACCGGCGTCAGCGCCGCCGTGCGCGTGCTCGCCGCCGATGCGCTGCCGCGCGCCACGCACAAGGCCAAGCGCGTCGAAGACCGGCGCAGCGGCGTCTGGGCGTGATAAGCAAATGCGAATTGCGTCGTTCGCTTCCTCGCCGCGCTTCGGTATCGTCGGCCGGACCTAGAACTTTCGGAGAACCTCCATGCGCATTCCCGCCCTCGTCGCCAAGCTCCTGGCCGCCGCCGCGCTGGCCGCGGCCAGCCTCGCCGCTTCGGCGCAGATCACCCCCAACGTCATCGTCTTCGGCGTCGCTCCCGGACCCTACGGCGATCTCATCAAGACCGCCATCCAGCCGGGCCTCGAGAAGAAGGGCTACAAGGTCGTGCTGAAGGAGTTCAGCGACTACGTCCAGCCGAACCTGGCGCTCGCCAACGGCAGCATCGACGCCAACCTGTTCCAGCACCGCCTCTACCTCGAGAAGTTCTCGGCCGACAAGGGACTCAAGCTCTCGCCGGTGATCAACGTGCCGACCGCCGGGCTCGGCCTCTACTCCAACCGCGTCAAGGCGATCGATGCGCTGAAGAAGGGCGACATCGTCACGCTCGCCAACGATCCGACCAACCTCGCGCACGCGCTGCGCTTCCTCGCCAAGCTCGGCCTGATCACCTTCCGGAAGGACATCGACCTGCTCACCGCCTCCGAGAAGGACATCGAGCAGAATCCGCGCGGCCTCGTATTCAAGCCGCTCGAAGCGGCGCAACTGCCGCGCACGCTGGACAGCGCCGCCGCGGCGGTGGTCAACGGCAACTATGCGATCGCCGCCGGCCTCAGCCTGTCGTCGGCGCTCAAGCTCGAGGAACTCGACGAGAACATCAAGAACCTCGTCGCCGTGAAGACCGAGGACCTCGACAAGCCCTTCGTGCGCGACATCAAGGCCGTCGTCGAGTCGCCCGAGTTCCTCGCCGCGGTCGACGATCCCAAGCACATCTTCAAGGAATTCCAGAAGCCTGACTGGCTGAAGGCGAAGGCGGCGAAGGCCAAGCACAAGTAAGCGGCGCCGCGTGTGATCGAACTGCAGGACATCCGCGTCGACTTCGACGCACGCGGGC
>DAIDAU010000157.1 GCA_027310465.1 Rhodocyclaceae bacterium | reverse complement strand
GTCCCGACCATCGCGGAGGCGGGCGTGCCGGATTTCGACGAGCAGGGCCAGCACGGGATCGTGGCCCCCGCCGGCGTCGCGAAGGAGATCATCGCGAAGGTGAACGAACACATCGTGAAGGCGATGTGCTCCCCGGAGGTGACGAACCGCTTGCAGGCGGAAGGCTCGGAGATCGTCGCGAGCACGCCCGAAGAGTTCGCTGCGCACATCAAGAACGAGATTGCCAAACTGGGCGAGGTGGTAAAAGAGTTTGGCGCACGCGCAGATTGAGACACGCGTAAGCTCAAGTCGCCAGCGGGTGCGCCGGCGTGTCTTGATCCACGATGGTTGGGACGTTCAGCTCGTGCAGCAACGCTGCCACTTTTGCAGCGAGGCGATTGGCCGGCCCTCGCTTCGAAATAGCGATGAAGATGTGCTGAGTCACCGGCGGCCGAATTGCGATGATCTGAAAGCGCGTCTCGCCTCCCGCATTGCTTACGGCTCCGCGCGGCAGCACGGCATAGCCTAGCCTGCCGGCTACCAGCTCCAGAATATTGCGGCTGGTATCGACTTCCATTGAAATGCGCAGATGCGCGTGTGCCTTCGCGGCCACCTTTTCCAGGATGCGGCGTGTGGGATTGGGCAGACGCGGCAAAATGAGCGGGTACTGCTCGATTTCTGCCAGTGAGATTTCTTCCCTCTCTCGCTGTTGCTTACGAGGCCCAACCAGGACCAGTTCCTCTTTGTGTAGTGAATGAAGCTCGAGCTCGCTGCCATGCGGCGGGTCGATCAAGAGCGCAACGTCGATCCGGCTGAGGACAAGCCATTCGTGTAGGACGCTGCTTGAGCCTTCGGCAATCGAGATGGTTGCGTGAGGAAGCTTCGTTCGAAATGCTTTTACCAGCGGCGTCGTAAGGACCTGCGCGATGCGGGTCGGAAGACCGACCACGATTCGCCCACGTGGGTCGCTCCGAAGATCGGTGAGGGCGCCTCGCGCACGGGTTATCGCATGCAGGATTTCCTGACCGTGCTCGAGAAAGCATCGTCCGGCCGCTGTCAACGCTACCCCACGCCCGTTTCGATATAGCAGCGACTGCCGTAGCTCCAGTTCCAGCAGCCGAATCTGTCGGCTCAGCGACGGCTGCGACACACCGAGTACGAGCGATGCTCGCGTGAAGCTGCCGAGCTCCGCGACACGGACGAAGTATTCGACCTGCTTGAAGTTCATGCCGGATATCGAAAAAAAGTATAACAGCTATGGTCCTTTCTTTCATCCGGCGTCCTCCGCACGGCCCAGAATGCCGGCAGACACACACACAAGGACGGAGGGGAAATGCGTATCTTTGCCTGGTTCCGCGTTTTGTTCCTGAGTGCCTACACGCTTGGTCCGGGGCTCATCTATGCTGCCGACGCCTATCCATCGAAGCCGATCCGCATCGTGGTTGGCTTTCCGGCAAGCGGCATATCCGACAACCTCGCACGTGCGCTCGCCGTGGCAATGTCCCGGCAACTCGGCCAGCAGGTTTATATCGACAACAAACCAGGTGCTGGCACCACCATCGCGGCAGACAACGTCGCGAAATCGCCGGCAGACGGCTACACGCTGTTCATGCAGGACCTGACGTCGCACGCGATCAACGCCAGCCTTTACAGCAAGCTTCCGTTCGACTCGATCAACGATTTCACGCCGCTCACGCTCGTCGCCGTAACGCCGCTCGTCATGGTCGTGACTCCAGCCAGCGGCATCTATAACGTGAAGGACCTGATCTCACGTGCGAAGGCAAAACCGGGGGCGCTCAACTACGGATCGTCGGGCATCGGCACGATCCTTCATCTGGCCGGTGAGCTGTTCAAGCAGCGCACGGGCGTCGACCTCGGGCACATTCCGTATAAAGGCGCGACGGCCGCCACGATGGCAATGATCGGAGGCGAGGTGCAAGTGACCTTCGCGACGATGCCGACGGCCGTTTCACTTCTCCAGGGCGGGAAAATCAGGGCGATCGCCGTCACTCAGACCAAACGTGCCGCCGCTTTGCCCGATGTGCCGACGATGGAGGAGGCGGGTGTTCGCGACTACAACGTCGCGCTCTACAACGGTGTGCTCGCGCCCGCCGGCCTTGCGCCCAATCTGCAGGCCCGCTTACGCGACGAGATCATCAAGGCGATGCAGTCACCCGACGTGAAGAAGTTCTATCAGACGGTAAGCGCTGATGCGATCACCAGCACGCCCGAGCAGCTCGCGGCTCACATGCGCGCCGAAATCAGGAAGTACGCGGAGCTCGTCAAAGCTTCAGGAGCCCGCGCCGAGTAATCGACAAAAGGAAAACACGCACATGTCCAACCGACTTCCGCAGCACACGCGCTATGACTATTCCGCCATCATCAAGCGCAAGGACTATAGCTGGCTGCAGGGCAAGCGGCTCGCGTTCGTCATGACCACGAATGTCGAGTGGTTCGCGTTTGGAAAGGGCCGCGGCATGGATCCCGCCAAACACAACGAGCCGCAGAACCATCGCAACTATTCATGGCGCGATTACGGCACCCGTGTCGGCATCTGGCGCTTGTTCGACCTGTTCGATGTATTGAAGCTTCCGGTCGCGCACAACACCAACAGCCTGCTCTACGACTACGCGCCCGAAATTTTTGAGGCGATACGCCGGCGCGGCGACGAAATCGTGTCGCACGGCCGCACGAACTCCGAGAATTTGCGCGATTTTCTGTGGGAAGCCGACGAGACGCGCGTCATCGCCGAAGTGACCGAGACCTTCAAGAAGCATGAAGGGCGCGCGCCGAAAGGCTGGATGGGTCCCGGTGCGGCCGAGAATGGCACCACGCCCGACCTCTTGAAGGAAGCGGGCTATACATACT
>DAIDAU010000152.1 GCA_027310465.1 Rhodocyclaceae bacterium | reverse complement strand
TCGCGCGTGCCGGTCATCAACGGCCTCACCAACGAATACCATCCGTGCCAGATCCTCGCCGACATCTACACCTACATCGAGCATCGCGGCTCGATACAGGGCAAGACCGTGGCCTGGATCGGCGACTCCAACAACGTCTGCAACACCTGGCTGCAGGCCGCGGAAGTGTTCGACTTCCAGGTGCGCGTGTCTACGCCGCCCGGCTACGAAGTCGAGCCGGAGCGCGCCAACCTGCACGGCACCGGCCACTACCGGGAATTCGCCGACCCGATGGAAGCGGCGCGCGGCGCCGACCTCGTCACCACCGACGTGTGGACCAGCATGGGCTTCGAGGCCGAGAACGAGGAACGCCTGCGCGACTTCGCCGACTGGCAGGTCGACGGCGACATGATGAAGACGGCGCACGCCGACGCGCTGTTCATGCACTGCCTGCCCGCGCATCGCGGCGAGGAAGTGGCGGCCGATGTCATCGACGGGCCGCAAAGCGTAGTCTGGGACGAAGCGGAGAATCGTCTTCATGTGCAGAAGGCACTGATGGAGTATCTCCTGCTCGGCCGCATCGAAACCAAGTAAGCAAGAGTGGAACCATGAGCGACGTCAAGAAAGCTGTGCTCGCCTATTCGGGCGGGCTCGATACCTCGGTCATCCTCAAATGGCTGCAGGACACCTACCAGTGCGAAGTGGTGACCTTCACCGCCGACCTCGGCCAGGGCGAAGAGCTCGAGCCGGCGCGCGCCAAGGCGCTGCAGCTCGGCATCAAGAAGAAGAACATCTTCATCGACGACCTGCGCGAGGAGTTCGTGCGCGACTTCGTCTTCCCGATGTTCCGCTGCAACACCATCTACGAAGGCGAGTACCTGCTCGGCACCTCGATCGCGCGTCCGCTGATCGCCAAGCGCCTGGTCGAGATCGCGCAGAAGACCGGCGCCGACGCCATCTCCCACGGCGCCACCGGCAAGGGCAACGACCAGGTGCGCTTCGAGCTCGGCGCCTATGCGCTGATGCCCAACGTCAAGGTCATCGCGCCATGGCGCGAGTGGGACCTGCTGTCGCGCGAGAAGCTGATGGCTTACGCCGAGAAGCACGGCATCCCGATCGACATGAAGCACAAGAAGGGCGGCTCGCCGTATTCGATGGACGCCAACCTGCTGCACATCTCCTACGAAGGCCGCCATCTGGAAAACCCGGGCGCCGAGGCCGAGGAGAGCATGTGGCGCTGGACGGTGTCGCCCGAGAAGGCGCCCGACAAGGCGCAATACGTCGACCTCGAGTTCAAGGCCGGCGACCTCGTTGCCATCGACGGCAAGAAGATGAAGGCGCACCAGTTGCTCGCCAAGCTCAACGAGCTCGGTGGCAAGCACGGCATCGGCAGGCTCGACCTGGTCGAGAACCGCTACGTCGGCATGAAGTCGCGCGGCTGCTACGAGACGCCCGGGGGCACGATCCTGCTGCGCGCGCATCGCGCCATCGAATCGGTGTGTCTCGACCGCGAAGTCGCGCACCTCAAGGACGACCTGATGCCGCGCTACGCCAGCCTGATCTACAACGGCTACTGGTGGAGCCCCGAGCGTCGCGCGCTGCAAGCCTTGATCGACCACACGCAGCAGACCGTCAACGGCTGGGTGCGCCTGAAGCTCTACAAGGGCAACGTGATCGTGGTCGGCCGCGATTCCAAGACCGACTCGCTGTTCGACCCGACCATCGCCACCTTCGAGGACGATGCCGGCGCCTACGACCAGCGCGACGCCGCGGGCTTCATCAAGCTCAACGCCCTGCGCATGCGCATTGCCGCGAATGCGCACGCGATGCGCGCCAAGCCCGGGAAGAAGTAAGGCATGTTCGGCTTTTCCGAAGAGCAGATCTCGCACTGGGGCATGACCTGGGGCCTCGGGCTCTTCATGGCCTTCATGCTCTTCATCATCGGCGAACTCGCCTACAAGTCGAAAGCCGGCAAGACCGGCACCTTCGTGCTGTTCTTCGTGCTGGCCTTCGGCATGCTGGGCTTCATCGCCAAGACCGTCATCCAGAAAATTTGGGGAATCTGATCATGTCCCAGTTCGACAACGTCTCCGTCGTCAAGAAGGCCAACGTCTATTTCGACGGCAAATGCGTCAGCCACACCGTGCAGTTCGCCGACGGCACCAAGAAGAGCATCGGCGTGATCCTGCCGGCGACCCTGACGTTCAATACCGGCGTGCCCGAGATCATGGAGGGCGTCGCCGGCTCCTGCCGCGTGCGCCTCAAGAACGAAACCGAGTGGAAGACCTACGGCGCGGGCCAAAGCTTCAAGGTTCCCGGCAACTCGAGCTTCGACATCGAAGTGAGCGGCGAGCCCTACCACTACGTCTGCCACTTCGGCTGAATGGCGGCGGCGCCCGACAAGCCCGATCACCAGCGTCCGGAGCTTCCCGACTTCTGGGACAAGCGGTTCCGCGACGGCACCACGCCGTGGGATGCCGGGCGCGTGCCGGCGGCGCTGCAGGCCTTCGCTGCGGCCGAAGCCGCACGCGACGCCGCCGGCGAAGCGCGGCGCGCCCTGATCCCCGGCTGCGGCAGCGCCTACGAAGCCGCCTTGCTCGGCCGCCTCGGCTGGGCCGTCACGGCGCTCGATTTCTCCGCCGCCGCCGTCGAAGCCGCGCGCCGCACGCTGGGCGGTTGGGGCGGGACGCTGCTGCAGGCCGACTTCTTCGTCCACCGTCCGGACGCTCCCTATGCACTGGTCTACGAGCGCGCCTTCCTCTGCGCGCTGCCGCGCCAGCTCTGGCCGGGCTATGGCGAACGCATGGCCGAACTGCTCGAAGCCGGCGGCCGCCTGGCCGGCTTCTACTTCTTCAGCGAGGAGCCGAAGGGCCCGCCGTTCGGCATTTCCCGCGCGGCGCTGGACGCCTTGCTCCAGCCGTGGTTCGACCTGGAAGCCGAGGCGGAAGTCGCGGATTCGATGGGCCCCTTCACCGGCCGCGAGCGCTGGATGGTGTGGCGGCGGCGCTGACGCACGCGGCGGCCGATTTGCGATAATCGCGCCCTACGCCACCGACATCCGGGAGATTCCAATGCCTTCCTTCGACATCACCTCCGAAGCCGACATGGTCGCCCTCAGGAACGCCGTCGACGTCGCCGGCCGCCACATCGGCAACCGCTACGACTTCAAGGGCACCAGCGCGAAAGCCGACCTCAACGAGAAGGACAAGCTCATCACGATCTGGGGCGACTCGGAGTTCCAGCTCGGCCAGGTCAAGGACATCCTGTTCCCCGAGATGGAGAAGAAGGAGCGCGAGAGCACCAAGCGTCTCGACATCGGCACCGTGCAGACCGTCTCCGGCAACAAGGCCAAGCAGGAACTCAAGATCAAGCTCGGCATCGAGCAGGAACTCGCCAAGAAGATCGTGAAGATGATCAAGGACAGCAAGCTCAAGGTCCAGGCGACGATCCAGGGCGACGCGGTGCGTGTCACCGGCGCCAAGCGCGACATGCTGCAGGAGGCGATCGCGCTGGTGAAGAAGTCGGTGACGGACTTTCCGTTGCAGTACGGGAATTTCCGCGACTGAGGAAAGTGCGCCGATCGGAGAGCCGCGTTTCGTCGCACGCGCCCTGCCGAGTTTCGCACGCGACGGTCAGATAACGGCCAGATGATTTCGCTTGGCGCCGCGTACTGCCGCCAGCGGCACAGCGCGGTCGAGGGTGACGAGGCGGCCGCGTTGTTCGACCGCAAGCGCCAGCAGGTACGCGTCCGTGACCTGGCGTGAGCCGAGCACGGCGTTCCAGGCGATGCGTCCCGGATCGAGCAGGCTGATGGCGTCGGGCCAGAACGCATGATGTTTCGTCGCCGTCGCTTCGG
>DAIDAU010000110.1 GCA_027310465.1 Rhodocyclaceae bacterium | reverse complement strand
GCACAAGGCCTTCCTGCGCTATCACGATCCCGAGAACTGGCCGCTGCTGCGCGAGGCCCTGCGCCGGATGGGGCGCGCCGACCTGATCGGCAACGGCAAGAAGCACCTGGTGCCGGCGTGGCAGCCCCCGGCACGGACGCCGGCCCCGACCGGCCGGAAGCCGCGTCCGAAGCGTTAGCAGCGGAACCAGGAACCTTAGCCGCGAGGCGAGGTTCTAATCGGTGCAGCCCGCTGTCCTGGATTTACCTCCTGGCTGGTTGCTGGCAACGAGGCCCACCAGCGCCCTCCGTACGCTGGTGGGTCTTTTGTCATTCCGTCTGTCGCACGCAGCGGCGCGATAAGCAACCGGACGTTAAATCAGACCTAACTGAGTGGTACGGCGCGAGGGATGTGGCGGAGAGGGTGGGATTCGAACCCACGGTAGGCTTGCGCCTACGCCTGATTTCGAGTCAGGTACATTCGACCACTCTGCCACCTCTCCGGGAGGGCGGATTCTACATGGAAGCGCGACCGCTTTCCAGCCGTGGCAGAATGGCGGGCCCCGGCCGCGGAGAAACCGCTTGATGCGTTGGGTCTTCTGCCTGACTTTCGCGCTCGCCCTGATGTCCGCGGCCTGTTCGCGGCTCGGTCCGCCGCAGACGAGCGGCGAGCTGGTCGTGGCGATCCGCGGCGATCCCGTGTTCTACCAGCCCGCCTCGGACGGCGAGCCGGCCAGCGGTTTCGAGAACGATCTGCTCGAAGCCTTCGCCGACGAGCTCAAGGTGAAGCTCAAGCTGGTGCCGGTCCGCGGCAGCCGGGAGATGCGCGAGCTGGTGCTCGCGGGCAAGGTGCATTTCGCCGCCGCCCTGCCGGTCGAGACGGGCAAGGAGCTGGGCTTCACCGAGCCGCTGCACGTCGCGCGGCAACTGGTGGTCCAGCCGGCCGGCGCCATCGGCGTCGACGAGCTGGCCGATCTCGCGGGCCGCACCATCCAGGTCGCCTCCGACTCGCCGCTGGACGGCGCGCTGCGCGCGCTCGAACCGCCGGTCAACGTCGTCGAGGTCGATGCACCCAACGACATCGACCTGCTGTCGCGGGTCGCGGACGGCAAGACCGAGCTTGCGGCAACCGACTCCGCGCATTTCGACGTCGCGGTGAACTTCTACCCCGACATCGACGTCGCGCAGGAGCTCCCGGGCACGGTGAGCTACGCCTGGGCGTTCCTCGCCGAAAGCGACGAACTGCGCCGCCGGGCCGACGCCTTCCTCGCGCGCATTCGCGCCGACGGCACGCTGGCGCGCATCCGCGATCGCTACTACGGCCACATCAAGCGCATCAACCAGGAGAACATGGCGCAGTTCCTCGCCGCCATGCAGACGCGGCTGCCGCACTTCCGCTCGGATTTCGAGCAGGCGCAGCGGCTCACCGGCATCGACTGGCGATTGCTGGCGGCGCTGGCGTACCAGGAATCGAACTGGGACCCGCTGGCGACTTCGCCGACCGGCGTGCGCGGCATGATGATGCTGACCGAAGACACCGCGGACCACCTGCGCGTCTCGAACCGCCTCGACGCACACGAGAGCATCATCGCCGGCGCCCGCTATCTCTCGGACATCATCGACGCCATTCCGGACGAGACGCCCGAGCCCGATCGCACCTGGCTGGCCCTGGCCGCCTACAACCTCGGCATGGGCCACTTCAACGGCGCCCGCGCCATCGCCAAGGGCGTGAACCGCGATCCCAACTCGTGGTACGAGATGAAGAAGGTGCTGCCGCTGCTGGCGCGGCCCCAGTACTACCAGCGCCTGAAGAGCGGCCGCGGGCGCGGCGGCGAAGCGGTGATCATGGTCGAGAACATCCGCAACTTCTACGACGTGCTGTGCCGCTTCGAGAAGGGCCCCGCGGCATTGCCCGTTCAGGCTTCCGGCGCGAGCCTCTCCAGCCCGCCGAGCCAGGGGCGCAAGGCGTCGGGCAAGGTGACGGTGCCGTCGGCGTTCTGGTAGTTCTCGAGGATCGCCACCAGCGTGCGGCCGACCGCCAGGCCCGAGCCGTTCAAGGTGTGCGCGAGCTCCGGCTTGTTCTTCTCGTTGCGGAAGCGCGCCTGCATGCGGCGCGCCTGGAAGGCCTCGAAGTTCGAGCACGAGGAAATCTCGCGGTAGGTGTTCTGCGCCGGCAGCCAGACCTCGAGGTCGTAGGTCTTGGCGGCCGAGAAACCCATGTCGCCCGTGCATAGCGCCACCTTGCGGTAGGGCAGCTCGAGCTTCTTCAGGATCGCCTCGGCATGGCCGGTGAGATCCTCGAGCGCCTCCCACGACTTCTCGGGATGCACGATCTGCACGAGCTCGACCTTGTCGAACTGGTGCTGGCGGATCATGCCGCGCGTGTCCTTGCCGTAGGAGCCCGCCTCCGAGCGGAAGCAGGGCGTGTGGCAGACGAACTTCAGCGGCAGCTTGGCGAGGTCGACGATCTCGCCGCGCACGATGTTCGTCACCGGCACCTCGGCCGTCGGGATCAGGTAGAGCTGCGAGCCGTCGGCGCGCGGCACGCGGAACAAATCCTCCTCGAACTTCGGCAGCTGCCCCGTGCCGAACATGCTGTCGGGATTGACGAGGTAGGGTACGTACACTTCCGTGTAGCCGTGCTCGCCGGTGTGCGTATCGAGCATGAACTGCGCGAGCGCGCGATGCAGGCGCGCGATGCCGCCCTTCATCAGCGAGAAGCGGCTGCCGGAAATCTTCACCGCGGTCTCGAAATCGAGGCCGCCGAGCCGCTCGCCGAGCTCGACATGATCCTTGGCCGCGAAGCCGAAGCTGCGCGGCGTGCCCCAGCGCAGGATTTCGACGTTGCCCGTCTCGTCGCGGCCGACCGGCACGCTCTCGTGCGGCAGGTTCGGGATCACGGCGACGAAGGCGTTGTAGCGCTCCTGCAGCACCGCGAGCTTCTCCTCGTTGGCCTTGAGCTCGTCGCCGATGCCGGCCACTTCGGAGAGCACCGCCGAGGCGTCCTCGCCCTTGCCCTTGAGCATGCCGACCTGCTTGGAGAGGCTGTTGCGCTTGGCCTGCAGCTCCTGGGTGCGCGTCTGTAGCGTCTTGCGCTCCGCCTCGAGGACCTCGAAGGCAGCGGCGTCGAGCGCGACGCCGCGCGTGGCGAGGCGTGCGGCGACCTGGGCGGGATTGGCGCGGAGAAGTTGGATGTCCAGCATGGCGAACCCTTACTTGGCTTTCGATTTGGCTTTGCGGTCGAGCTCGCGCAGGTGCGCGAGCTTGTCGGCGATCTTCTGTTCCAGCCCGCGCGGCGTCGGCACGTACCATTCGACGCGCGGCATGCCGTCGGGGAAGTAGCTCTCGCCGGCGGCGTAGGCCTCGGGCTCGTCGTGCGCGTAGCGGTACTCGCGCCCGAAGCCGAGCTCCTTCATCAGCCGGGTCGGCGCATTGCGCAGGTGCTCGGGCACCGGCCGGCTCTTGTCCTTGCCGATGAAGGCGCGGGCGGCATTATAGGCGACGTAGCCGGCGTTCGACTTCGGCGCCACGGCCATGTAGAGCACGGCGTTGGCCAGCGCCAGCTCGCCTTCCGGCGAGCCGAGTCGCTCGTAGGTCTGGCAGGCGGCCAGCGCCACTTCGAGCGCGCGCGGGTCTGCGAGGCCGACGTCCTCGGAGGCCATGCGCACGACGCGCCGGCCGAGGTAGAGCGGATCGGCGCCGCCGTCGAGCATGCGCACGAACCAGTAGAGCGCGGCGTCGGGATTCGAGCCGCGCACCGACTTGTGCAGCGCCGAGATCTGGTCGTAGAAGGCGTCGCCGCCCTTGTCGAAGCGGCGCAGGTCGGAGGCGAGCGCGGCCTCGAGAAAGGCGGCGTCGACCTGCTGCGTTCCCGCCGTCGCGGCCGCCGTCTTGATGGTTTCGAGCACGTTCAGCAGGCGCCGCGCATCGCCGTCGGCATAGCCGACCAGGCGATCGCGCGCGTCGTCGGCGAACTCGGCGTCGACGAAGGCTTTCTCGCGCGCGCGCTCGAAGAGCTGCTTGAGCTCGTCTTCCGACAGGCTCTTGAGGACATACACCGCGGCGCGCGACAGCAGCGCCGAGTTCACCTCGAACGAGGGATTCTCGGTGGTGGCGCCGACGAAGGTGACGACGCCTTGCTCGACATAGGGCAGGAAGGCATCCTGCTGCGCCTTGTTGAAGCGATGGACTTCGTCGACGAACAGGATCGTGCGCCGCCCGCTCTGCGCCAGCGTGAGCTCGGCCCGCTGCATCGCTTCGCGGATGTCCTTGACGCCCGAGAACACGGCGGAGAGAGCGATGAAGTCGGCGTCGAAGGCGTCCGCCATGAGCCGCGCCAGCGTCGTCTTGCCGACGCCCGGCGGACCCCAGAAGATCATCGAGTGCGGCGTCTTCGATTCGAAAGCCAGGCGCAGCGGCTTGCCGGGGCCGACCAGGTGCGATTGGCCGATCACCTCGTCGAGGCTCTTCGGTCGCAGCAGTTCGGCGAGCGGCGCGTGGGGCGTCGCCGCGAAGAGGTCCTTACTCTCCGACAACGTCGGCACCCTTGGGCGGCGCGAACCTGAACTCGTCCTTGGCCAGCGGCGGATTGGAGCGGAACTCGGAGAAGATCAGCGTCGTCGTCTGGCCGAAGTTGTCGCGGATTTCCATCAGGCGCGGCAGATTGCCCTTGAGGCCGATGCGCACGCGCTCGAAGCTGCCGTCGGCGGCCTTCGGCGTGGCGTCGACCATCTCGATGCCCTGCGACTCGCCGGCGTCCTTGAGGATGAAATGGCTCTCGAGGTCTCCGCCCGCGAGCAGCGCGGCGGGGCTGGAGCCGAGCGCCTTGCCGAGCTTCTTCACCGTGACCTGGTTGAGGTCGGGGTCGAAGCTCCACAGCTTCTCGCCGTCGCTCACGAGCAGCTGCTGGTAGGGCTTCTCGTAATGCCAGCGGAACTTGCCCGGCCGCGCCAGGGCGAAGCTGCCGGCCGACTGCTGGGGCTTCCTGCCCGACTTGCCGACGACGCTCTGCATGAAGCTGCCGCTGGCGGTCTTGGTGTCGTCGAGGAAGGCCTTGATC
>DAIDAU010000105.1 GCA_027310465.1 Rhodocyclaceae bacterium | reverse complement strand
GATGATGACCTCGTGGACCTGCTGGCCCTCCTTGATCACCGACATCTTGTTGCGCTGGCGGCGGTTGAGGCCCTTGACCTCGGAAGCGTCGTAGACCGTCATGATGCCCATGCCGTAGGTGCCGGCGTCGGCCTTGACGATGACGAACGGCTTCTCGTCGATGCCGTACTCCCGGTACTTGGCGCGGATGCGCGCCAGCAGCGCGTCGACGTTGGCGGCCAGGCATTCTTCGCCGGTGCGTTCCTGGAAGTTGATCTTGCCGCAGACGCCGAACTCGGGATTGATCAGCCACGGGTCCACGCCCAGATGCTCGGCGAAGGCGTTGGCGACCTCGTGATAGGCGGCGAAGTGGCGCGACTTGCGGCGCGCGTGCCAGCCGGCGTGCAGCGGCGGGATGACGAACTGCTCGTGCAGGCCTTCGAGGATAGTCGGCACGCCGGCCGAGAGGTCGTTGTTGAGCAGCACGGCGCAGGGGTCGAAGCCGTCGAGGCCGAGCCGACGGCCTTCGGGGCCGAGCCGCTTGACGGGTTCGAGCGTCAGCTTCTCGCCGCCGGGCAGGTCCAGCGTGGTCGGCTCGGTGATCTCCGGCAGCAGCGAGCCGATGCGCACGTTGAGGCCGGTGTAGTGGAGGATGTTCGCCAGGCGCACGACGTTCTGCAGGTAGAACAGGTTGCGCGTGTGGTTTTCCGGGATCAGCAGCAGGTTCTTCGCCTCGGGACAGACCTTCTCGATGGCAGTCATGGCGGCCTGCACGCACAGCGGCAGGAAGGCCGGATTGAGGTTGTTGAAGCCGCCGGGGAACAGATTGGTGTCCACCGGCGCCAGCTTGAAGCCGGCATTGCGCAGGTCGACCGAGCAGTAGAACGGCGGCGTGTGATCCTGCCAGCGTGCGCGCAGCCACTGTTCGATCGAGGTGTCGCTGGCGAGGAGGCGCTTCTCCAGATCGAGCAGCGGCCCGGCCAGCGCGGTAGTCAGGTGCGGAACCATAAATCCAACTCTATACCAGGCCGCCGACGGCGTAGGCGGCGAAGTCCTCGGGCAGCAGGGCGTTTTCCAGGCTGCGCTGGGCGAACAGGAAGCGGCCGTCGCAGACGAAGCCGAGCTCGTCCCAGTCGACGTCGTTCAGCATCCCGGCCAGCCGCGCCATCTCCGCGGGTTTGAGCTTGCGGTGGGGGAATAGTGCCATCACGGAGCCGTCGTAGTGGGTGCAGGGGTGGACGAAGAAGGGCCGCGGATTGCGCGTCTTGTTGTTGACGTAGATGCGCGGCGCGTCGGAGACGTGATGCCGGCGCCCCCACTTCCACTAGTTCGATTCGTCGAACTTGGTGACGCGGCGCGCCAGCAGGCGCTCCTTGAACTGTTCGAGCCAGGGCAGCGGCGCGTCGAAGATCATGCGCCGCAGCTCGCCGGTCTGTGCCGTCTTCGAGCAGACGAAGTCGGCGTTGCCGAGCTCGGCGTTGGCGAAGATTTCGTCGGCCCCCGACACCGCGCCGACCTTGACGGCGAACACGCTCTTCAGCGGTACGCTGTAGATGCCGCGCGTCAGCAGGATCTGCCCGCCCGCGGCTACCATGCGGCGGCCGTCGCGCATGCGGTGCTTGAGGTTGCCCTTCTCGAAGCGCCAGATCGCGCAGTTGGGCACCACGTCGGTGAAGATGCGCGCGTCGCCGAGATCCTCGAAGTCGGTGAGGGTGCCCATCTCGAAGAGCCAGGTGTTGAGGCGCGCCGCGCCGGTGGCCTTGAGGAATTCGCGCGGCGTGATGAACACCAGCTCGCCGCCGGGCTTGAGGTGGCGCACGCACTTCTCGATGAAATGCAGGTAGAGGTTGGCGTGGCCGTCGAGCAGCTGCGTCGTGAAGTGCTTGCGCGTCGCCGGCAGGATGTCGCGCGCCTTGACGTAGGGCGGATTGCCGATGATGGTGTCGAACTTCTCGCTCTCGGGATAGGTGAAGAAGTCCATGTTGAGCGCGCCCTCGGGGCAATGGCCCGCATCGATCTCGATGGCGACGACTTCCGGGTAGTGCGGCGGAATGCGCGCGACGAAAGCGCCGTCGCCGCAGGCGGGCTCGAGGATGCGGCCGCGGTTGCGCACCAGCTTCAGCATGCGGTCGACGACGGACTCGGGCGTGAAGACCTGTCCATGCGTGGCGACATTGCGTGCGGGAGTCGTTCCGGAAACGGTCTGCATCACGTCTGGGCGCCCTGCCGTTGCGTGGGAAGCGGGGGATTCATGCGGGATGGCTTGGATAGTAACACGCGAGGGTGGGGCGGCTCGGGTCGCCAGTGGAGCGGAGCTCGGGCCGGCGGGCTTCATGTTCTTCGGCGCTCGGGCCGCTGGGGTGCTCTGCTGTGCTCCATGTCCCCCGGCGGCGATAAGGCTGCCGCCTCCTCCTTTACTTACGCACAGCAGAGCACCCCATCAGCCCGAGCGGGAACCGCTGTACCAGCCCGAACCGGTTTGGTGTCAGCAGGCACCGCGACTCCGAGCCGAGGCCGGGTGTTCGCGTTGGCCGATTTGGCGTTCCTCAGCCCATGAGGCCAACGCGAACACCCGGCCTCGGCCATGCTCCCAAAGCTAACGCTGCTGCAGCGCCTTAGCTGCCGCGTCCTTCGCGCGCTGCTCCGCTTCCTGCCGCTTCTGCTCCACGCGCGCCATTGCCTCTTCGCGCTCCTTGCGATTCTTCTCGGCCTGCTCGGCGGCGTCGGCGGCCTTCTTCGGCGCTTCCTGCGCCATCGTCTGCTGGTGCTCGGCGAAGTTCGCGATGCGCAGCTTGCGGTCGATCTCGCGCGCTTCGCGTTCGACGTTCTGCGCTTCGACGAGCCGCCCGGTCTTGGACTTCTTGGCGTCCTTCTGGCAGCTGCTGACGAGGAATTTCTGCCAGCAGGCGTTGTTCTCGGCGGTGAAGGCAGCTTCCGCCTGCTGGCGCATCAGGCTGGCCTTGTCGTGCAGTGCCTTCGAGCGGTCCTGGAGCTGCTGCTTCTCGTCGGCGGACAGTTTCGGCGCCTCGATCGGCGGCGCGACGATCTCCTGCGCGCGGGCGAGCCCGACCGTCAGCGAGCAGATCGCGATCAATACCAGGATGCGCATGCGGCCTTCCCTTAGAATGCGGACTGCCTTGCATCCTAGCCGCTCATGATCCTCTCCCGCAACCTCTGCTTCGCCCGCGGCGGCGAAGCCCTCGTCGAAGACGCTTCGTTCCAGCTGCACCCCGGCTGGAAGATCGGCCTCGTCGGCGCCAACGGCTGCGGCAAGTCGTCGTTCCTCGCGCTGCTGCGCGGCGAACTGCATGCCGAGCGGGGCGATCTCGAGATGCCGCCGCGCTGGACCGTCGCGCATGTCGCCCAGGACACGCCGGCGCTGCCCGACGCCGCGCTCGAATTCGTGCTCGACGGCGATGTCGAGCTGCGGCGGATCGAGCGCGACCTCGCCGCGGCGGAAAGCGCGCACGACGGCCACAAGCTCGGCGAGTTGCACGGCCGCCTCGACGAGATCGGCGGCTACGCGGCGCGCGCCCGCGCGGCGGAACTGCTGCACGGGCTCGGCTTCGCCGACGCCGACTTCACGCGGCCGGTCGCGGAGTTCTCCGGCGGCTGGCGCGTGCGCCTGAACCTCGGCCGCGCGCTGATGTGCCGTTCCGACCTGCTGCTGCTCGACGAGCCGACCAACCACCTCGACCTCGACGCCGTGCTGTGGCTCGAAGGCTGGCTCAGGAGCTACGGCGGCACGCTGATCATGATCTCGCACGACCGCGACTTCCTCGACGCGGTGGTCGGTCATACGCTGCACATCGAGAATCGCCGCATGACGCTCTACGCCGGCAACTACTCGGCCTTCGAGCGCACGCGCGCCGAGCGGCTGGCGGCGCAGCAGTCGATGCACGACGCGCAGCAGCGCGAGATCGCGCACCTGGAGAAATACGTCGAGCGCTTCCGCGCCAAGGCCACCAAGGCGCGCCAGGCGCAAAGCCGCATCAAGGCGCTCGAGCACATGGAGCGAATCGCCGCGGCGCATGTCGATACGCCCTTCACCTTCCGCTTCCTCGAGCCGCCGGGCTTTTCCGATCCGCTGCTGGCGCTCGAGAATGCCGCCGTCGGCTACTCCGGCAAGTCGGTGCTGGAAGGCGTGACGCTGACGCTGCGGCCGGGCGCGCGGCTCGGGCTGCTGGGCCGCAACGGCGCCGGCAAGTCGACGCTGGTGAAGCTGCTGACGAGCGAGCTTGCGCCGCTCGCCGGCACGCGCATCGAGGGACGGCACCTGGCGATCGGCTACTTCGCCCAGCACCAAGTCGAGTCGCTGCGTCCCGACGAATCGCCGCTGCAGCACCTGGTGCGTCAGGAGCCGGGCACGCGCGAGCAGGAACTGCGCGATTACCTTGGCGGCTTCGATTTCCGCGGCGACATGGCGGAGGCGGCCTGCGGCCGCTTCTCCGGCGGCGAGAAGGCGCGCCTGGTGCTGGCGCTGCTGATCCGGCGCAAGCCGAATCTGCTGCTGCTCGACGAGCCGACCAACCATCTCGACCTCGAGATGCGCGAAGCCCTGACGCTGGCGCTGCAGGAAACGGAGGCGGGCGTCGTGCTGGTGTCGCACGACCGCCACCTGCTGCGCACCACCTGCGACGAGTTGTGGCTGGTCGCCGACGGCCGCGTCGCGCCCTTCGACGGCGATCTCGACGACTACGCGGCCTGGCTTGCCGCGCAGCGCACGGCGGCGAAGGCGCCGGACGCCGACAAGAGCGCCCGCCGCGAAGCGCGCGCCCAGGCGGCGGCCGAGCGCCGCGACCTGCTGGAGAAGCGGCGGCCCCTGCTCAAGGAGGCCGAGAAGCTCGAGAAGCAACTAGCCGGCTGGCAGGCCGAGATCGCGCAGATCGAGACGCGGCTGGCCGATCCGGCGACCTACGCAGTCCCGGACACGCCGGCGCTGGAAAAGCTGAACCGGCGCCGCGCCGAGCTCGACGCGGCGGTCGACGCCGCGGAATCGCGCTGGCTCGAAGTCCACGAAGCCCTGGAGGGATTGGGCTAGGCCGGCAATCCCCCTCCTGACGTTCCGGTAGAATCGCGGGCCTGTCGACCGTCATTATCAGGAGCCTTCAGTGCAACTCGTCTGCCTCGATCTCGAGGGCGTGCTCGTCCCCGAAATCTGGATCGCATTTTCCGAGCGTACCGGGATCCCCGAGTTGCGGCGCACCACGCGCGACGAGCCCGACTACGACAAGCTCATGACCTACCGGCTCGACCTGCTGCGCCAGCACAAGCTCGGCCTGCCGGACATCCAGAAGGTGATCGCGTCGATGGGACCGCTGCCGGGCGCCAGGGAATTCCTCGATGCGCTGCGGCGCGACTACCAGGTGGTGATCCTCTCCGACACCTTCTACGAGTTCGCCATGCCGCTGATGGCGCAGCTCGGCATGCCGACGCTGTTCTGCCACAAGCTCGAGGCCGACCTCGAGGGCTTCCTGGTCAACTATCACCTGCGCATGCCGAACCAGAAGAAGGAGGCGGTGCAGCGCTTCAAGGAGCTCAACTTCAAGGTCATCGCCGCCGGCGATTCGTACAACGACACGGCGATGCTCGCCGAGGCGCACGCCGGCATCCTGTTCCATGCGCCGGAGAACGTGATCCGCCAGTTCCCGCAGTTCACGGTGACCAACAGCTACGACGAACTGCGCGCGGCGATCGACGCGGCTTCGAAAAAGATCTGATGCACCGCGGACGCTATTACACGCTGACGGCATCCTGTCCCGACCGCACCGGGATCATCGCGCGCGTCACCGGGTTCTTCGCGCAGCACCGGGGCTGGATCCTCGAATCGAGCTTCCACTCCGATCCCGTCATCGACGGCGACGAGAACGCCGCGCGCTACTTCATGCGCATCGAGGTGAAGGCCGATTCGCTGCCGTTCATGCTCGCCGAACTGCGCGAGCGCTTCGCGCCGGTGGCGGCGGAACTCGAGATGGACTGGCAGATCGCCGACTCGGCGGTGAAGAAGCGCGTCGTCGTGCTGGTGAGCAAGCAGGAGCACTGCCTCTACGACCTGCTGGCGCGCTGGCAGTCGAAGGAGCTCGACATCGAGATCCCCTGCGTGATCTCGAACCACGGCACCCTCAAGGGTTTCGTCGAGTGGCACGGCATCCCCTTCCACCACGTGCCGGTCACCGCCGACAACAAGGCGCGCGCCTTCGCCGAAGTGCAGCGCCTCTTCGAGGAAGTGCGCGGCGACACCATGGTGCTGGCGCGCTACATGCAAATCCTCGCGCCGGAGATCTGCGCCGCCTATCCGCGCCGCATCCTCAACATCCACCACTCGTTCCTGCCCAGCTTCGTCGGCGCCAAGCCCTACCACCAGGCCTATGCGCGCGGCGTCAAGCTGATCGGCGCGACCTGCCACTACGTCACCGCCGACCTCGACCAGGGGCCGATCATCGAGCAGGACGGGATCCGCATCGACCATTCCGACTCGCCCGAGGACATGGTGCGCTACGGCAAGGACATCGAGAAGACCGTGCTGGCGCGCGGCCTGCGCTACCACCTCGAGGACCGCGTGCTGGTCCACGGCAACAAGACGGTGGTGTTCCGCTAGGACGCGCCATGGCCAGGGAGACCCTGCGGCAACGGCTGCGGCGCGAGGCCTGCGAGTACCTGGCCGACCTGCGCACCTTCTACGAAGGACTCAAGCGCGCGGAAGGCTGGTTCACCCTGGCGCTGCTGCTCGCCGTCATCTTCATGGTCGCCGTCTGGTTCATCACCGGACTGGGCTTCGACCGGCTCAATCAGGCCGTCAGCGACCTCGGCCAGCCGCGCGGCCGCGTCTGCCGGCCGCTCGGCGACGCCGACGCGCTGGTCATCATCATCGACGCGATGTTGATGTTCCTGCTCGCCATCGTCGCGCTCGGCGAGATGATGCGCCTGCTCAACCGCGTCCAGCAGGGTCAGCCGCGCGAACCGCGCAAGGTGATGATCCCGGCCGCGATCATGCTGATCGTCGGCGTCGCCGGCATCGGGTACATGCGCTACATCTGCTAGCTACCGCTCTTCGCCAATTCCAGCACCGCTTTCGAATACTTCATGTGCGGCCCGTCTACAAGCATCGCCGAAGACACCAAGTATTGCTTCGCCTGACGAATGACAAGACTGTTGTGACTGACGGCGAGCGTTCGAATGAACTTCTCGTCGAAGTCGTTCGACTCCCCATGCACGATAAGCAGCCTTGTAGGCGAGATTGCCATGGATAAGCAGTGAATCGGATATCCGCCAGAAGCGGCGTTCTGAAGGATCGGCCGGTCGCTGGTGACAAAGTGTTCCCCCTCGATATCAACGTCGACTGTCGCCCACCGTACGTTGATCAGGTGGGCGATAAAGGCCTCATCCACGATGTAACCGGCCAGCACCTGGCGAATCGTGTTCTTCCGCAGCGCTGTCAGGTTGATCTTGTCCGGCAGGTCGCGATTTCCGAACTTCGAGCGAAACTCTTGCGCTAGCTCCTCTTCGGAAACTTCCCGTTCGACCTGTTCGATGCGATCAGGAGCACGCTCCATGAGCGAGTTCATAAACAACGCCCAGACGGACCGGTCCTCGGAGCTCAGTTCCCGAATGCCGGTGGAAACGAGCTTCTTGTGAACCCGAGCGGCATGCTCGTCGATCTTGGCGAAGAAACTCTTTTCCAATGCATCGGGAGCATGGTTCGGCGGTGGGGGGTATGCGGCGTCGGGAAGCAGCGTATACAGATCCTCCGCGAAGCCGATGGACCGTGCCGAGCAACGGCGCGACTTAATGCCTCCCTTGGCATCGCGGCTGTACACCCACAGCCCCTTGCCGTCGGAATCATTCCAGGTTCTCAGGTAGAACTGAGGTACATAGTGATGCCGGCGGGCGACGTTCCCGGTGTCCGCGCCCCTTGTAGCGCTCACAATTCCTCGAGCGGCGGCAGCGCTTGCAGCCGTTCTGCGACGATACGGCTGGCGGCGATCAGGTCAATGACAAGGCGTTCGTCGACGTCCAGTCCGCCGCCGTACTCGCCCTGATTGCGCACTTCGTGGCACTTGGCGAGCACGCGCCAGATTTCGGGTCCGAGACCCAAGGTGTGCGGCAGCAACTGGAAGATGATGTAGCGGTTCGCGGATCGATAGCCCTTGCGACGCAGGGCCGCCAGACATAGCGCGTGCACGGCGTTGTAAGCGAGATCAAAACGGCCTTCGAGAGACAGCTGCTCGTTCGCCGCATCGGCGAGCCGTGCCAGCCCGGAACGGCAGAGGCCGGCGAATTCGCGGGCGTCTGGCGGCTCCGCCTTCAGCGGCTTTCCCGTACCCGTGAGATTCTCAAAGGCCGAGGTCATGTTCACCGCCGATCAGCCAGAGTTTCGGCTGGCTCAGTACGCGCGTGACGAAAGCGTTGTCGCCAGCGACGCGCTTGGCCAAGTCCTTGCGCGTCATCAGCGTCGGATTCACCGGCCGCCCCAGCCGATGGCCCGCTTCTTCGAGCACGGCGAACACGTCCGCGTAGGTCAGCTTGTCGCTGATCAGCATGAGGTCGATGTCACTCGTGGCCGTATCCTTGCGCTTGGCCACCGAACCGTAGACGAAGGCGGCAGCGATCTTCTTCACAAGCGGCGCCAACGCTTCGCGCAGCGGTTCCGCCAAGCCGACGGTCTTCCGCGCGATGCCGCAGAGTTCCGCGTAGATCGGCGAGTCGGGATTGGCGCGATAGTGCTTCTGATTGCCGAGCAGATGCACTGTGACTAGCCCGCTCTGCGCCAGTCGCGCGAGCTCGCGCTGCACGGCGCCGGAACCGGCACCGGTGAGGCCGATCAGTTCCGTGGCGTAGAAGCTGCGCTCCGGCTGGCCGAAGATTAGGCCGAGCACGCGCTGCTGTGTGCCGGAAAACAAGGCGTCCGCGAGACTGGTTTGTGCCGGGGGTACCTTTGCTATTATGCCCATTGTGGGAATGTTAATGCCCAAAATGGGCATAGTCAATCGGGCGCCGCGATTAGCGCGGCTCCGAGAGTCGCTCCGCCGGTTCCTTCGCCGCGACAACGGAGCCGTCCGATTCGGCGATGCGGCGGATGGTCTGGCGCACTTCCGCGGTCAGCAGCAGCTCGGCATGCTCGGCCGGCGCGGTCACGGCGGCGTCGAAATGCAGGACGCCCGACGTGTCCTCGCGGATCAGTCCGGCGGCCGCCATGTTGGCGATGACGCCCGCGAACAAGGCTCTTTCGGAGAATTCCGGCGCGTTGAATTCGTAGAGCAGGGCGAGGCGCTGCGCCAGCAGGTGGCTGGCCTGCTCCAGCCCTTGGCGCGTCAGCCGGCCGCTGCCGTGCCGCTGCAGCAGCGAGAGCGTGAGGAAGTAGCGCTCCAGCGAGGGGCGCATGGTCTCGCCCAGCAGCTGCAGCTCCGCCGCTTCCGCGCTGGCGGGCTCCGGCGCCGCGAGCATGTCGTCGCCGACCACGGCGAGCAGGCCGCGCGTCGCCATGACGTCGAGAATCGCGTCGAGCACTTGAGGCACTTCCGCCGCCGGCCAGCGCAGGAACAGTTCGGGCCGCAGCAGTCCGTAGAGCCCGACGATCACGGTCTCGATGCGCCGGCGCGGCAGCCGCGGGTTGCGCGACAGCAGGCAGGCGACCAGGGCAGGCAGGGCGAACAGGTGCAGCACGTTGTTGCGGAAATAGGCGAGCAGGGCGGCCTGGGCCTCGGGCGCGCGCCACAGATCGCCGAGCGGGTGGGCGATGTTCTCGATCACGCCGAGCCGCAGCGCGTCGGCGACGATGTCGGCGGCGGCGCGCGTGCAGGTCTTCGTGCATTCGCCGTAGCGGGCGCCGACGAGCAGCGCCTGGTAGTGGCCGAGCATGCGGTGCAGCGTGGCCTCGTCGAGCGTGTGCTTGGGCGAGGCGAGCAACGCCAGCGCCACAAGGTTCATCGAATTGACGACCGCCGCTTCGTTGATGCGCTCGACGATCTCCTTGGCGACGCCGCGCGTGACCGCACGCAGCAGGTCGTCGCGCATGTCGCCGGTCCACGCCGGATAGACGGCGTCGAGGAAGGCGCCGAGTTCGAGCGGGCGGCCGAAGTTCAGATGCACCTTGCCGAAGTCGCGGCGCAGCGCGCGCGCGGTGCCGATCAGGCCCCACAGCGACTCGCTCTGCTTCGGCTTGCCGGCGAGCTCGCGCGTGAAGCTCTCGCCTTCGACGAGCTTTTCGTAGCCGACATACACCGGCACGAAGAACAGCGGCCGGTCGTGGCTGCGCACGAAGCTCCTCACCGTCATGCCGAGCAGGCCGGTCTTGGGCGGCAGCGTGCGGCCGCTGCGGCTGCGGCCGCCTTCGACGAAGTACTCGATGGGGAAGCCGCGCGAAAGCATGCGGTGCAGGTATTCGTCGAACACGGCGGCGTAGAGCGCGTCGCCCTTGAACTTGCGCCGCAGGAAGAAGGCGCCGCCGCGCCGCAGCAGCGGGCCGAGGATGGGCAGGTCGAGGTTGGCGCCGGCGGCGATGTGCGGCGGCATCATGCCGCGATGGAAAACGACGAAGGACAGCAGCAGGTAGTCGACATGGCTGCGGTGGCAGGGCACATAGACGATGCCGCTGCCGGCCGGGATGTCCGTCACGTGGTCGAAGCCGTCGACCTCGATGCCGTCGTAGAGGCGGTTCCACAGCCAGTTGAGGAAGATGTCGAAGGCGCGCACCACGCCGTAGGTGTAGTCGGACGCGATCTCGATGGCATGGCGGCGGGCGCGCGCCGTCGCTTCGTGGGCCGATATTCCGGCGGCCGCGGCTTCGGCCTCGATGGCGGCGCGCACGCCGGGGGCGCCGAGCAGCGCGTGGATCTGGGTGTTGCGATGCGAGAGGTCGGGCCCGATGGCGGTCTCGCGCTGGCGGCGGAAATGCACGCGCAGCAGCCGCGAGAGCTTGCGTGCCGCCTGCGCCTCGCTCGCGCATGGGGCGACGACCTCGCGGGCGCACAGCGGCGCGCCGAAGCGCACCAGCGTATGGCGGCCGTGCAGCAGCACCGAAAATGCCTGGCGCAGATGCGTCGCCGGCCGCCAGGTTTCGGCGAACAGCGCCTTCACCAGCGAGTTCTGCTTGTCGGGCGCGCGACCCCAGAGGATCGTCACGGGCACGATCTGGACATCGGTATCGGGGTCGGCGAGCACGGCGCCGGCGATGCCGGACAGCAGCGGCGAATGGCGGTAGCGCTCGCGCGCGGCGGCGTCGAACGGCTGCGGACGGGTCAGGAAGAAGAAGGAACGGTCGGCGTGCAGCGCGCCGACGGCGAGCGGCGCACGCGGCGAGGGCAGGCCGGCGCGGCGGGCTTCCTCGGCCAGCACCAGGTAGTTGCTGAACAGGCGGTGCTGCAGGACGTAGCAGACGGGCAGGGCCGGATCGAGACCGAGCGCTTCGGCGTCGGAGGGAAAGACCTGCGTGCGGACGAGCCCGTAGAGCAGGCGGCTCGCGAGCCGCAGCACCCAGTCGGCGGGGTTCCAGGAGGGGGTCATGGACCGCCGCATTCTACAAGAGCCGGGCGACCCCGAAAAAACGCGAGCCGACCACGCTCAAAAAGAACGGGCGTTCCGCAGAACGCCCGCAACTACAACGTAGGAGGAGAGGGTGACTGCCCGGCGCGCGCGCCGGGCAGAGGCGATCAGTAGTGGTAGGCCGATTCGCCGTGGGAGGTGATGTCGAGACCTTCGCGCTCCTCGTCTTCCGTCACGCGCAGGCCGACCAGCAGGTCCGCGATCTTGAAGGCGACGAAGGCGACCGCAGCGGTCCAGACGACGGTCAGGCCGACCGCCTTGGCCTGCACCATGAACTGCTCGGCGATGCTGGTGAAGCCCATCTTCATCGTGACCCAGTCGGTGACGAAGCCGGGGCCGCCGAGGTCGGGCGAGTTGAAGATGCCCGTCATCAGCGCGCCGAAGACGCCTCCCAGCGCATGCACGCCGAACACGTCGAGCGCGTCGTCGGCGCCGATCATCTTCTTCAGGCC
>DAIDAU010000081.1 GCA_027310465.1 Rhodocyclaceae bacterium | reverse complement strand
GATTCTGCTTGTGCGCATGCGGCTTCCGCCGCACCGGGCTCTCGTGAACCGAGCCGCTGACGCGTCTCGGCCGTGCGGCGTCGATCCCTTGCGCGATACACGGTGTCGCTCGCCGGAGGCTCTCGCGTTAGGGGCCGCCGGCATGCCGGCGCCGCTATCACTGCCCCGAACGCGGGTGCCTTGTTAACCGGTCTCGCGACTGCAGTCGCCTCGGTGCCCGCGGGCATTTCATGCGCGCGTCGCTATCACTGCCCCTTCGTCGGCTGCCTTCTCTCTTGCCTCCGCTGCGCTTCGGCCTCAAAGGGACGGCGCTGACCAGTCGTATGGCAACTCTGCGCGTGCCAACGGTGTGCTCGGTTCTTCGGTTCGAGGGTGGCGTGGCTGCCAAGCCAATTGTATTGGGGTCGTCGCGGGGCGTCGGCCCGCCTTGGCGCATTTGCGGCGGCGCAGCCGGCTGGCGAGATCGTGCACGAAGGTGGCCGGCGGATGCTTCACCGCCGCGAGGTTGACCTCGCTCGGCGTCTTGCAGCGCGCGCACCTGATCTCAAGCCAGGGGTGGCCTCCATTTACGGCGAATGCGCGCTCCGTGTCCCCGTCACCGTCGCGGAGAGTGAGAGTGCGGGCCGGGTCCGACGCGACGGGTTGAAGATCGGGGGAGAGGCCTCCGGCGCCCGTCGCGGAGAACCGCGATGTCTGGACATACCGCCCGAGTTCGTGCCGGCAACGACCGAACGAGCCTTTACACCGAAATCACTGACAAGATCATAGCCGAGCTGGAGGCCGGCCGTTTTCCGTGGGTTCAGCCCTGGGGGACGGCGTCGATCAAGGCGCCGCTCGCGATGCCGCGCAACGCGTCGACGCAGCGCGGATATTCCGGGATTAACGTGCTGATCCTATGGGGTGCCGTTATCGAGCACGGCTTTTCGGGACAGAGCTGGCTTACCTTCCGCCAGGCACTCCGGCTCGGCGGCCATGTCAGAAAGGGCGAGCGGGGAACGACCGTCGTCTATGCCGATCGCTTCACCCCAGACGACGAACGTCGGCGCGCCACGGAGGCCGGCGAGGAGCCGGGTGCCATCCCGTTTCTCAAGCGCTTTACCGTCTTTAACACGGATCAATGCGATGGCTTGCCCGAGGATGTCGCTGCTTTGGTGGTCCCGCCGCCACCAGGCCAGATTGAGCCGCGAGCCGAGGCCTTGATCGCGGCGACCGGCGCGGATTTCCGCATCGGCGGTGCGCGCGCCTACTACAACACGACGGGCGATTTCGTACAGGTGCCGCCGCCGGCTGCCTATTTCGAACCGATCAACTGGCACCGGACCGCTTTCCATGAGCTCGGTCATTGGACCGGCCAGGCATCCCGCCTCAACCGCGACCACACCGGTTCGTTCGGCTCAAAATCATACGCGCGCGAAGAGCTGGTCGCCGAAATGGCGGGTGCCTTCGTTTGTGCCTCGCTCGGTATCGTGCCGACCGTGCGCCACGCTGACTACATCGGTTCCTGGCTGGAGGTGCTGCGCGAGGATAATCGCGCCGTCGTCCGTGCGGCGAGCGCGGCATCGAAGGCCGCCGATTTCCTGCTCGGCTTTCTGCCGCCCGCGATCGATTCCGTGGTTGGGGGCAGCGAGGAAGCTGCATGACGGATCCGCACGCTGTGCCCGTATCTGTCCTCAGTTGATGCTGCGCGTCAGAGAGTGAGAGGCGTGCCGGCTTGTCTGTGACGGGAAGGAGGTCGGGAGAGAGTCTTTCGGCCGCCCGTCATGGAGAATCCGACATGGCATGCGTCGTCCAGAAGATCAAACTCAGTCCCTCCCGCGATATTCCCTTCAACAAGCTGGTGCTGAGCCAGTCCAACGTCCGGCGCGTAGAGGCCGGCGTCTCGATCGAACAACTGGCAGAGAGCATCGCTCAGCGCACGCTGCTACAAAGCCTGAGCGTTCGTGCGGTCGTTGACGCCGACGGCCAGGAGACCGGTATGTTCGAGGTGCCCGCCGGCGGACGCCGTTACCGCGCGCTCGAACTGCTGGTCAAGCAGAAGCGTATGGCGAAGACGCAACCTGTCCCCTGTGTCATCCGGGATGGCGGTATCGCCGAGGACGATTCCCTCGCCGAAAATGACGAGCGGGTCGGACTGTTAGGTTCTGTGTTGCAACTGTCCTCTTAGAGTCTTCGGTCCGTCATGGGAATCGATGACCTTAGCGGGGCGTTTCGAAGGAGGCACACAGACGTCCGAGTCAAGCGTTCCCGCAGCGAAGCGAGGACAACGCTTGACGCGGCGGCGACACCACAAACTATTTGATGGGGTGCAGGCGAAGTCCTGCACCCCTGCCACGTGGCGAACGGGGGAGCGCGAGGGGAACCCCTCGCATTCAAAAGAGAAGAGTGCGCCGAAGGCGCTCCGCTCAAGATAACACCCGGTTCGGAAAGCTGTCTTCTTTATTGCTGCGCAGGGCTTTGGGTCCTGCCGAGTGTCTTGTGTCGTTTTGAGCGACGGCGAGCAAAGAGGACAGATCGTGGTGCGGATCATCAGGGCGGCGATGGGCTATGCCGCAATCCCGACGGGCTTTCCGATTCTGCTGTCGGAACGGATGGCGATCATCGAGCCGGCGTTTGCTTGGCTGATAGAGCTGGCGACGATACCCGGCCGCAGCCACGCGGCGGAAACGATCCGCACCTATGGCGAGCATCTTCACGACTGGTTCGACAGCCTGGAGCAAACGGGTCTCGATTGGCGCGGCGTGAGCGAAGCCGAGATTGCGGCCTGGCGCAATCGCATGCTGTCACAGCCGAGCCCGCATACGAAGCGGCCCTATGCACGCTCGACCGTGAACGATCGGGTCCGCACGGTCTGTCGGTTCTATGCGTGGGCGCAGGATCGCGGCTGGATCGAGAGCCTGCCGTTCCACTTCGTCGACGTGCGCGTGGGTTCAGGCCGGCGACAATCGTTCCTGGCGCATGTCGACGGGCGTCCGGGGATCGTGGCGGCGAACATCCTGACAGTCGCCGAGCACGAGCGCTTGCCGCGACCATTGCGTGTCGATCAATTGCGCCGGGTGTATGCGCATCTGGAGATGCCCTACCGCCTGATGGCGGAATGGGGGTTGGCGACCGGATTGCGGCGCAAGGAGCTTTGCGGCCTCGCCGTCTTCCAGGTTCCGGAGACGGCGCACCTGGACGACGAGGATCACCCGCTGATTGGCGTGCCGCTGACGATCACCAAGGGTGACAAGCCGCGCACGATCTATCCGCCGATCCGTCTGGTCGACCGCACGCAGCGCTATGTCGACGAGGTTCGCACGCCGCAGGTTCGAGCTTTGCGCCGCAATCGGCCGGGCTATCGTCCGCCCTCGGCGCTGTTCCTCAACGCCCAGGGATACGCCGTCAGCAAGGCGCGATTGACGGCGGTTTTTGCCGAGGCGTTCCGCGCGGCTCGCGTGATCGGGACATTGCATTACCTGAGGCACACATTTGCGATGACGATGCTGGTGCGACTGCAGCGGCAGGCCATGACCACGCCGGACCTCAATCCCCTGAAGATCGTGCAGATGCTGCTGGGACACAGCTCGATCCAGAGTACGGCAATCTATCTGCGCTGCGTCGAACTGAATGCGCGGGACCTCGCCGACAGCATCGACTATCTCTATGGCGAGTTGATCCCCGATGGCCGGTAAACGTGGGCGCATCGACCGGCGTCTGTCGGCTGCGCCATCGCTCGTGTTGGAACGGCCGGCCGATATCATCGCGGTCTTCCGCGACGGTTGGGGCGAGGTTGTGCGGCGCTTCGACTTCCATCCGCTCGGTTTGCCGGCGGACATTGCGATGCTGCTGGCGGACGCCTTCCGCAATCATCATGCCGCCTCGACCCAGGAGACGCAGCGCCATTGCTGGATGGCGCTGCGTACGTTCGCGCGCTTCGTGGCGGAGGACGGTCTTATCCTGTCGGTCAACGATCTGACCAGTGTGATGGTCGGGCGCTACATCGCATGGTTGGATCGCCAGATCGCAGGACAGACCAACCAGCCCTGGTCGAGGAGCTCGCGGGCGAATGTGC